>JANLSL010000551.1:0-7276 GCA_031362385.1 Alphaproteobacteria bacterium
ACCCAAGAAGACAACCCCAAAATTAAGTTTATGAAAACTCGTGAGCTGGTTCACGGTGACATGCTCAAAAAATAACAAGGAGAGAATGATGACCATCGAACGTATTGAATGTGGCGCACGCATGAGCCAAGCCGTGGTGCATGGCAACACGGTCTATCTTGCCGGCCAAGTCAACAAAGACGTGGGCAACGTGACTGCGCAAACCCAAGCTGTGTTGAAACAGATTGATGATCTGCTTGCCAAAGCCGGCTCATCCAAAAATCGTATTCTCTCAGCCACGATTTATTTGGCGGACATGAAAACCTTTGGCGAAATGAACATCGCGTGGGACGCATGGGTGCCAGCACTCGCGACACCAGCACGCGCCACCGTTGAGGCGAAATTGGCTGGCCCTGAGTACCTCGTTGAAATCGCAGTCGTTGCCGCGAAGTAACAATGCCCATCGAATATCACGATACCGCTGAGCGCATTAGTCGTGCGGTTGTTCATAACGGCACGATTTACCTTGCCGGTCAGGCCTCGGCCGAACCGGCGGGTGATGCCGAAAAACAAACACAAGCAGTCCTGAAAAAAGTCGATGAGCTTTTGGCGCGCTGTGGTTCTTCAAAAGACAAAGTGCTGTTTGCGCTGGTTCATTTGGCCGACTTAAAATACGCCGATGCCATGAATAAAGCTTGGGTGGCCTGGGCCCCGAAGCTGCGTCCGGCGCGTACCGTTGTTGAAGCTAAACTGCCTAAGGCTGAATTTATGGTCGAGATCACCATCACGGCTGCGCAATAGCTTATGGCCCGCTGTGAATTGGCACTCAGGTCGTTGGACTGCTAAACTTCGCCTCAAAGTAGTGGTATTACCTCTATCTAACCAATTGAAAAATATAAATATTATTTATTAATTCGATTTCACTTTTCTCGCGCTAAAAAAAGCATAATATCAGCCTCGTGAGATTAAAGGTGCCCATGTGGGGCCTTGATTGATCGGCCAGACCGAAAGGTGGGCCAACAGCTGTCTTGTTGCTCAACGGAGAACATGACGATGCGAGATGAAGTTTTAAGGTCCCATCTTTGGGACTCACCCCGCACTCCTATTCTCCGTTCTGATCAGCAGGCTCACGCGCAGCGCTGCGGCCGTCTAGCATTTACGGTTCAGCGCTGAACATAGTGGGCGGAGATCCGCCCAGGAGGTTTGTGATGAATGCGATGACTTCGTTTACCCGTTCCAGCCCTGGCTCGCGCTCCTCGCGCATGCCGATGCTTGCGTCTGATGCCGGTCTGTCGAGTTATCTCGACGAGATCAAAAAATTCCCGATGCTCGACCCAGATGAAGAGTTCATGCTGGCCAAGCGGTTCTATGAACACGACGACACTGCGGCGGCCCATAAGCTCGTCACCAGCCATTTGCGTCTCGTGGCCAAAATCGCCATGGGGTATCGCTACTACGGCTTGCCGGTGTCGGATTTGATTTCAGAGGGCAACGTTGGCCTGATGCGCGCGGTGAAAAAGTTCGAGCCAGATCGCGGCTTCCGTTTGGCCACCTATGCCATGTGGTGGATCAAGGCGGCGATCAACGAGCACGTTTTGAACTCGTGGTCATTGGTCAAGGTTGGCACGGTCGCAGCGCAAAAGAAGCTGTTCTTTAACTTGCGCAAAATCAAAGCCAAGCTTGGTCTTTATGAGGAAGGCGATATTCCCGTCGAAGCAGCCAAAACCATCGCTGAGCGCTTGGATGTGACTACCCAAGAGGTTCAAGACATGAACCGGCGCCTGTCGAAGGGCGATTCATCCTTGAACCAGCCCGTCGGCGAAGAGATGGACCTGCAGCGGCAAGACTTGCTGGTGGACGACCGGCCCGATCAGGAAAGCGTTCTGGGCGACCGGCAAGAACGCACCGTTGGCATGAAGCTTTTGAAAGAAGCGATGGGCGTGCTGACACCGCGTGAGAAAGTGGTGATTGAGCAACGACGCTTGATCGAAGAACCGCGCACCCTTGAAGACATCGGTACTGATTTTGGAATCAGCCGGGAACGGGTCCGTCAAATCGAGAACAAGGCATTTGCGAAGTTGCAAAAAGCTGTGCTCGAGGCCTCGAGGTCAATTGAAATCGCGGTGTCTAAGGCCTTGCCAAAGCCGCTGGCTGCCTAAATCAAAGTACACATAGAAGCGGCTGGGTCGATCAGCGGTCCAGCCGCTTTTTTGTGCGCAAATTCCTTGCGCTTGGCTGAATCCTCTGCACAGATGACCCTCAAGTTCGTTAACGTAAAATGGCCATGACCGTTCCTGATCGCTATATCCTGACCATCACATGCCCCGACACCACTGGCCTAGTGGCGGCAGTCTCGGGTTTTTTGCGCGATCACGCCTGCTTCATTGATGAATCGGCCCAGTTTGGTGATCCAGCAACCCAACGCTTTTTTATGCGCGCGGTATTTACGCGCAGTGCTGCCAGCCCCACCTTTGCCAACTTAAAATCAGAATTTTCCGCCGTCGCCGTACTGTTTGAAATGGTGTGGGACATCACGTCATCGCATCACAAACCGCGCATCGTGATTGCGGTATCGAATTTTGGCCATTGCCTCAATGATCTTTTGCACCGCTGGCGTGCGGGGCAATTAGCCATTGATGTTGTGGGAGTTGTTTCAAACCACGACAGCATGCGCAGCCTGGTGGAATGGCACGGCATTCCATTTCGTCATCTGCCCGTCACAGCCGATACGAAAGAGGCACAGGAAAAGCAGGTATTATCGGTTTTCGACAGCCTCAGCGGTGATTTGTTGGTCTTGGCCCGCTACATGCAAGTATTAAGTGCCGGGGCATGCACAAAGCTGGCCGGGCGCTGCATCAACATTCATCATTCTTTCTTGCCCAGTTTTAAGGGCGCGCGGCCTTATCAGCAGGCGTTTGAGCGCGGTGTGAAAATTATTGGGGCGACCGCACACTACGTCACCGCCAACTTGGACGAGGGGCCGATCATCGAGCAAGCGGTTGAGCGGGTGGATCACACCCATTCAGTTGCAGATATGGTGGCGGTTGGGCGTGATCTGGAAAACGTCGTCCTATCGCGCGCGGTGCGCTATCACGCTGAACGTCGCGTGCTGATTAATGGCAGCAAAACAGTGGTTTTTAAGTAAGGCTTTGGCTTGCTGCTCAATCAGATTAGGCCTTTTTTTCTAGCTGATTTGCTATAGGTTTGGCTCGAAACGTTAGCCATGCGGGGTGCGAAATATCGCCCGAGGATTACATATGACCAAGACCATCCTGATTGTTGAAGACAATGAACTGAATATGAAGCTCTTCAACGACTTGCTCGAGGCCCACGGGTATAACACGCTGCAAACGCGCGATGGGCGCGATGTCATGAGCTTGACGCGCAAGCACATGCCCGACCGATTTTGATGGATATTCAATTGCCGGAAATCTCAGGCCTTGAGATCGCGAAAATGCTCAAAGCTGATGATGATCTGAGTGCTATTCCGGTGGTCGCAGTCACGGCATTTGCCATGAAGGGCGACGAGCTGAAAATCCGCAACGGCGGCTGCGATGGCTATATCGCCAAGCCTATTTCTGTGAACAACTTTCTACAAACGGTCGCAAAGTTCCTCGAGGCGCGTCAAGCTACGTAGGCTTTTTTGGCGCATTTCCAACGCCAAGATGCTTCGTCTTGTCGGCGAGGTTTATAACAAAAAAGCCCGCCGGTCATGGCGGGCCTTGCGCATCAAGTAGCAATGTTGGCTACTTGATTTTGCCTTCTTTGAAAACCACATGCTTGCGCACGACGGGGTCGTACTTTTTAAGTTCCAGCTTCTCGGTCTTGGTGCGCGGATTCTTTTTTGTGACGTAGAAAAAGCCCGTGTCAGCCGTGCTCTCGAGTTTGATCTGGATGGTTGCTGTTTTCGCCATGGTGGAATTCCTAGGTGCTGGCGCGAGGCCGAAAATGCCATCAGCGCGAAGGCGCGGACAATACACCGCGATTGCCCGAAGTCAAGCCGCGCAAAACCATGATAAAGTGTTCAGAATCAATGCATTAACGGCTTGCAGCAAGACTGGCTGAGCTTGCCTGTGCGTACAACGCGCGGTCCGACGCAAGGCGCATCGCTAAGGCCTGGTCAAAAATTTCATCGGTCCGCGACTGAGCCGGGCACAACTGACGAAGTTTGGCGGTCGATTCTGGGGTGCGTTCGGCGCTGCGCCAATCTTCGGGCAGGAGGCGCCAGGGGGCCTCGCGCCGGAAAACATGCGCCATCATTGCTGGTAATGGCTCGGTGAAATTACTGGTGCAGATCGTCGGCAGCAAACCGATTCCGTGTACGCGATAGCCGCCAGGTGTTTCCACCTCAGCCCAGGTCAAGGCAATTTCGCCGTCATTAGGAAGTCTGATCAGCGTTTGTACTGAGCCTTTGCCGAGCGTGTTGGTGCCAACAATCAACGCGCGGCCATTGTCGGCCAATGCAGCAGCCGTGATCTCGGCCGAGGAGGCAGACTTGCCATCCACCAAAACGATCAACGGTTTTCCATCCGCAATGTCACCTTCGCGCGCGGCATAATACTGTTTGGCGCCCGGGTGACGACCCGACAGTGTTGCGATGGAACCTGCATCTAAGAACAAATCGCTCAGGTCAACGGCTTGATCGAGTAGCCCGCCGGGATCGCCGCGCAAATCGAGCACCACGCCCTTCAGGCCGCCTGCAGTGGCTGCTTTGGCATCAGCGACAGCATTCGAAACATCAGCAGTCGTGCGGATATTAAAACTGCGCACTTTTATCAACGCAATCCCAGAGTCCACCGCGGACTCGACCATGCGCGGCACAATTAAAGTGCGCCGCACGGGCAGCACGAGCGCGCGGCTTTCACCGACCCGAAAGATTGACAGCTTCACCACACTGTCAGGCGGACCAGAAAGCAAACGCCGTGCAGACTCGCGCGTCACCCCGACCAAGGATTTATTATCAGCGGTCGAAATCATGTCATCGACGCGCACACCAGCAAGTAATGCCGGGCTATCGGCTGTTAGCGCACGCACGATTGCACCGCCAGGGACCATATCGTACTCAATGCCAATGCCGATGGCGCCATTACGCGCTGCACGGTTGGCCCTGGCGTTTCGGCTGCCAGCGTAGCGTGAATAACTATCGACCTGTGCCAGCGCACCCTCGAACATGAATTGATAAAGCGCTTCGCGATCAGCAACCTGGAGGAAGGGCGATATTGTTCGTGCGTGCTCAAAAATTGCCGTTGTGGTGGCAATCCACCCTGGCATGTCATCTTCTGATGGGTATTGAAAAAAAGCAGGGCTCAGGCCTAACCGCGTTAAGACCAGTTGGTCCGCTTGCGCCTCGATATGTAATGCCGGGTCGATATGCTCGATACTTTTCAGGCCGGCGAGGAAAAATTCACCTGTTGTGCGTTCGACCAACGCCTTTTCGCGGATCTCACTGAAGCCAGCGCGCAAGACGGCCGCAATTGCTTCACGGTCCAGCGCAGGATTCTGCACGGCGATGCGCGGCTTTGCAGGCTGGCTGGCACACGCACTTAAGACCAGCGCGATGATCAGTGATGTGGGAAGAAGGTAAGCGCAAAAACGCCTAGCGCCGCCGCCGTTTATGTTTGGCGGGGCGATTTTGGCGGGGCCGTTTTGAAAACTTTTCGGTACCACGCGGCGCACTACTTCCCTCGACGTACTCAAATACAATACTGCCTGTGATGTCGTCGGTTTCAAGCAACCGCACGACCACCGCCTGGCCGACTTGCAAGACTAACCCATGGCGCTGTCCGATCAAGCGGTGATGCGCTTCATCGAGATCATAAAAATCGCGGGGTAAATTGCGCATCGGCATCAGGCCATCGGCGCCGGTTTCATCCAGGGTTATAAAGGCCCCGAACCTTGTGACACCATTGACCCGGCCCCTAAACGTGGCATCGACTTTGTTGCTGAGGTAGCTCGCGGTAAACCGATCAACCGTTTCGCGCTCCGCTGTGGACGAGCGCCGCTCGGTCATCGAGATATGGCCGGTGATGTCTTCAAGATCAGGATCTTTGGACGGGTCCCAGCCGCCTTCGCCCAGTTTTTCAGCAGCGATCAGGGCGCGGTGAACCAGCAAGTCTGAGTAGCGGCGGATCGGCGATGTAAAGTGAGCGTACTTCTGCAAGGCCAGCCCAAAGTGCCCGACATTGTTGTGGCTATAGACTGCTTGCGATTGGGTCCGCAAAACTAATGTATTCACCAAGTGTTCATGCGGGCCGCCGCGCACCTTGCCCAAAATACGATTGAAATCTGCCGGGCGCGCAGACCCCGCATTAGGTGTGGGCAGATCAAGTGTGCTCAGCGCCTCTTTTAATCCTTCGATCCGTTCGGGGTCAGGTCGGTCGTGGACGCGGTACACACACGGGTAGGCTGATTTTTCCAGCCGCTCGGCCGCTGCCACATTGGCGTTGATCATGAACTCTTCGATCAATTTGTGGCTGTCATAGCGCGCACGGGGCAATACCCCGGTGATGACACCGCTGGCGCGATCAACAATGATTTGTCGCTCAATCAGATCAAGCTCTAAGGTGCCACGCTGTTTGCGGGCCTCAAGCAGTGATTGGAACGCGCCGTAGAGGGGTTTCAAAATGGGTTCCACCAAAGGCCCCGTGGTGTCGTCGGGGTGGCCATCCATAGCCGCTTGTACTTGGGTGTACGTCAGGCGAGCGGCCGAACGCATCAGCCCGCGCACGAACTTATGGCGCAACAGTTTACCCGCGTTGTCGATCCACATATGTGCCGCCAGGCAGCCACGGTCTTCTTTGGGTTTAAGCGAACACCAGCCATTAGAAAGTTCTTCGGGCAGCATCGGCACAACGCGGTCGGGGAAATAAGTCGAGTTACCTCGTTCGTATGCATCATGATCAAGCGCGTCGTCGGTGCGCACGTACCAAGACACGTCTGCGATTGCGACTAACAAATGCCACCCCCCGACGTTGGCAGGGTCGGCGCCGCAGGCTTTTGCATGGGTGGTGGCTATGCGCTCCTGCTCGGCACACGACAACGGGTGAGTGCTGCGGGGGTCTTCTACGGTGACGTGCGCAGCCCAGAAGAGTTGGCGCACGCGTGCCCGCTGACCGGTGGCTACGGAGGCAGGGATCGTATCTTCGGGCCGCAGGGCCGGCAGTTGATCGCGCGTCTGAATGCCCTCGGCCGGGAGGATGATGTCGTGCTCTACGAGGATGCCGGGCACTCGTACATGAACAACGCCGGTCATCCCTACCTGGCGCTTCTGACGCGTCCCTTCATGGCGGTTGCGTAT
>JANLSL010000564.1:0-7216 GCA_031362385.1 Alphaproteobacteria bacterium
GGCGATTTGTCATCGCCTGAGATGATAATGATTGGGCTTCAGCTCTCGCTTGAACCGGTCACGTCTTAGGCTTTTTAAAACTCTCCGCTAGCTGAGCAGATTTGACATTCGCAAGGTCCTGCTTTGATCTGTCATGCGAATATTAGGATCGGTCCACTAGCGGGAGAGACAGGGTGAATCATATTTTAATTACGGGCGCTTCATCGGGCATTGGTGAAGCTTTGGCGCTGCACTACGCAGCACCAGGAAAAAGATTGAGTCTGCTCGGGCGCAACATCGAGCGAACAGAAAGTGTTGCTGCACAATGCCGCGCCAAAGGCGCGCAAGCCTCAGTCATGAGCCTGGACGTGCAAGACGCTGCTGGAATGGAGTCGTGGATTCACAACTGCGATGCGACTCAATCACTCGACCTGGTCATTGCTAATGCTGGGGTCTCGGCTGGAAGTGGCGGGACAGGAGAAAGTGCGGAGCAAACCCGGCAGATTTTTTCGATCAATGTCGATGGCGCGTTAAATACAGTTTTACCTGCAATCACCCACATGCGCCAACACCAGCGCGGCCATATTGCCATTATGAGCTCTATTGCAGGGTTTCGCGGGCTGCCAAGTGCGCCTGCTTACTGCGCCTCTAAGGCTGCACTTAGGGTATGGGGCGAAGGCCTGCGCGGACAACTGGCACGCGAAAACATTG
The DNA here is from genome assembly GCA_031362385.1 of Alphaproteobacteria bacterium. Lineage (GTDB taxonomy): Bacteria > Pseudomonadota > Alphaproteobacteria > Rhodospirillales > Rhodospirillaceae. The sequence continues at coordinate 691 of JANLSL010000564.1, forward strand.
GCGTGTCGGTTATTTGCCCCGGGTTCGTCGTCAGTGGCATCTCGCGGCGCAATCGCTTTCCGATGCCGTTCCTGATGGAGACACCGCGCGCGGCGCGGATTATCGCTGATGGGATTGCAGCTAATCGGGGGCGAATTGCATTTCCGTGGCCTATGGCGGCGATGGCGTGGATCATGACCACACTGCCTGACCGCTTCATTAGTGCGGTGACAGCACGGCTTCCCCATAAAGAAGCGCTGCCGCCACAAGTTTAGAGCGTTTTAGGGCGAAGTGGACTCCGGTTCGCCCGCTCAAAACGCGACAAAACAAGAGTCTAGAGCGCGAAAACGATTCGATCAAAAGCTATCGCGCTCTAGGAACGCGCGCGAATCAGCCTTGCTAGAGCTTCGCCCAGAATAATAGCGATAACGGCTGCGAAAATGGGGCGCAATCCATGCAGGACTTGCATCAGCACCCCCTCGCCTTCCATCAAAATGGAATCACCAATACCGTAACCAATGCTGCCTAAGATTAACGGCACAAGACGCAATAACAGCGCGCGTACCATCAGCATGGTTGCCCCGGCGGCGGCTTCGCCCACCACGGATGTTGCCGCGACGGACGGCAATGGTTTCAAAACGCGACTGACAACAATCACCATGACCGCGCCCAGCACAGGGGCAAGATGATGCAGCCAAGCGGCCTCACGCATCAACCAAAGCTCAAATGCTTTATCAGTAACGATGACTTCACCCCCGATAAACCCAATCAGCGCAGCACCGGCCGGCACAATGATCGGGAACCGCTCAATCAGTTTGATCAGCATTTTCGCCCCATAGACCACCATCGGGATGCTGATCAGCAAACCGAGAATGAGAAGCACAACATCGCCCTTCGCTGCAGCGGCAACCGCGATCACATTATCGAGGCTCATCACCGCATCGGCGATCACCACAATGCGCACGGCCTGCCAAATACTTTCCGCCGCAGCAACTTCGCCCCCTTCGTCATTGCCGACGGCGAGTTTATAGCCCACCCAAAACAGCAGCAGTCCGCCGACCACCTTCAAGTAGGGCACGTTCAGCAGATACGCGATGAAAATGGTAAAAATAATCCGCAACGCAACAGCCATGCCCGAGCCCAAGGCGATACCCATTGTCTGTTGCTTGGGCGGGAGTCTGCGGCAGGCAAGCGCAATAACGACAGCATTATCACCCGACAGGACAATGTCGACGCCAATGATGGTCAGGAGTGCAGCCCAAGTTTCAGGACTGAGGAGATATTCCATTACGACCTAAGGGCCCGACGCTGATCGTTTGCGGCGCACGAAAAGATTAAGAGTCTCAATCAGTGCGGAGAATGCAATAGCGAAGTACAGATAGCCGCGTGGGATATGAACATGGGCCGCATCGGCAACCAACGCCATACCGATCAACAGCAAAAAGCCCAGCGCCAACATTTTCACAGTTGGGTGGCGATTAACAAATTCACTCACTGATCCAGCTGCGAACAACATGATCAAAATTGAAATAACGATCGCCGCGATCATCACGGGCAGATTGTCGGTCATGCCAACCGCCGTGATAACGGAGTCGAGCGAAAAAACCAGATCAAGCACGACGATCTGCGCAATAGCGGCGGGGAAAGAGCTTGCGACACCGCCAACTTTTTCCTCATGACTCTCCATCGTATTATGGATTTCAACTGTCGCCTTATAGAGCAAGAATAACCCGCCCAGCCCTAAAATGACGTCACGCCACGAGAGATCAAATCCAGCAATGGTGGCGATGGGCGCTGTCAGACCAGCAATCCAGGATAAACTCATCAGCAGCACAACGCGCATGATTAGCGCCAAGCTGAGGCCAATACGGCGCGCACTAGCCTGTTGATGGGCAGGCAAGCGCCCGGTCACAATCGAGAGGAAAATAATGTTGTCGATGCCCAGCACAATCTCAAGCGCGGTCAGCGTGAGGAAAGCAGCCCAAAGGTTTGGATCAGTCAGCATTTCAATCATGGGCGTGATGTTATTTCTTTTTGGTTGGTTTGGCGACTGATGCGGGCTTAGCCCGAGCCACGGGCTGAGATGTAGGTTCGGGTTTGGCCAGAGCAAGTTTGCGCCACCGCGCAACATTACGATTATGCTCTGCCAAAGTCGCAGCAAAAGCATGACCTCCCGACCCGTCGGCAACAAAATAGACGGCATCGGTTGCTTCAGGGCTGAGCACAGCAGCGATGGCTGCACGACCAGGGTGACAGATCGGTGAAGGGGGAAGCCGGTCAATGATATAGGTATTAAACGCTGTCGGGGTGTTAAGTTCTTCGCGTGTCAGCTCGCGGTCTAAGCCTTGCGGATTAACGCCATAAATAACCGTCGGGTCCGATTGAAGGCGCATTTTTTTGTTCAATCGGTTGATGAATACAGCAGCCACCTTAGGGCGCTCGGCGGCGATGCCGGTTTCTTTTTCAACGATTGACGCCAGCGTCATCGCCTCTTGGGGGCTGGCGAACGGAAGGTTGGGGGTACGCAGGGCCCACAGTTCCGCCAGCACGCTTTGGGTGGCTTTGCGCATGCGCTCGATCAGAGAGGTTTTGGTATCACCCCACTCGTAGCGATACGTTTCAGGCATGAGTTCGCCATCAACAATGTTATCAGGGCTGTCGCCGAGCAAACCTTCGGTGCCAGCAAGAATACGCAAAATATCAGCCGTCACGAGGCCTTCAGGGATGGTGACAAAGCGCGCAACAACTTCACGTTTCACAATTTTATCGATGACTGCGGTGATCGAGCTTCCGGCCTCAAAACGATATTCGCCGGGCTTTAGGGCGCGATCTTTTCCGCTGCGGCGGGCTTCAAATTGAAATAACAACCCATTCGATACGACTGCCGTGTCGGTTAATTGCTTGCTGATCGTGGCCAAGCCAGTACCTGAGCGAATAATGACCGTCACAGATTTGGCCAAAGGCCCAGGCGCATTCACGGCCGTCAGCGACCAGAGATAAACCCCAATCACACCCGCAAGTAAGGCTTCAACCAGAGAAAGACCCGCCGTGAAAAGCCGCTCGTGGCGCATTATTGTTTATGGGCTGGGGCCAAGGACGAGTGCAGCGTTGGTGCCCCCGAACCCGAATGAGTTCGACAGCGCATACCGGATTCGCCGCTTCTTCGGTTGGTGCGCCACGAGATCGATATCACACCCCTCAGACGGATCATCCAGATTCAGCGTCGGTGGTGCGATTTGATCACGCAGAGCCAGAATTGAGAAAATCGCTTCAACAGCACCAGCCGCCCCCAGCAAATGCCCGATGGCTGATTTAGTCGACGACATTGAAAGCTGCTTGACCGCATCGCCGAACAACCGTTTGACCGCGTTCAATTCGATCTCATCACCTTTGGGTGTCGAGGTGCCATGCGCATTGATGTAGTCGATGTCTGCAAAATTTAGTTTGGCATCGCGGATCGCCCCACGCATGGCCCGGTAACCGCCCGACCCATCTTCGGCGGGCGCGGTAATATGATAGGCGTCACCCGCAAGACCATACCCAAGCACCTCGCCATAAATTTTAGCCCCACGCTTTTTGGCGTGGTTATATTCTTCCAACACAACAACGCCCGCCCCCTCACCCATCACAAATCCATCGCGGCCTTTGTCCCACGGGCGCGACGCTGTAGCTGGCGCATCGTTGTATGAGGTCGATAATGCTTTAGCAGCAGCAAACCCGGCAAGACCAAGGCGGCACAGTGCTGACTCAGCACCGCCCGCTAACATCACATCAGCATCGCCGTATTTGATCATCCGTGCCGCATCACCGATGGCATGGGCCCCTGTCGCGCACGCCGTCACCGGAGCATGGTTCGGGCCCTTGAAGCCGTGCTTGATCGACACTTGGCCGGACGCGAGATTAATCAGACTAGCTGGAATAAAAAACGGACTCACCCGCCGGGGCCCTTGCGCCGCCAAGATTTGCGCGGTTTCATCGATGGTGAACAAGCCACCAATACCCGAGCCAATCATCACGCCTGTGCGCTCACGCGCATCATCCGTTGGCGGCACCCAGCCAGAGTCTTTGACCGCTTCGTCAGCAGCAGCAACCGCATAAACAATAAAATCATCCATACGCCGGCGCTCTTTCGAGCTGACAACATCATCTACATTCAGGCGGTGAAGCTGTCCTTCTGCGGTGGGAACCTCGCCACCAATGCGGCACGGCAAGTCATCAACCTTGAAACGCGTCACCGGGCCGATACCCGATTTTGCGGCCAATATGCTTTGCCAAACATTCTCTACGCCACGACCAAGCGGGGTGACTAAACCCATGCCGGTAACAACGATACGCTTATCTTCGTAGCCCATGGTTGACTGACTCCTATCGGCGTCGGTTATGGACGAGCCCACTCAACACAGATCCATAAACAGCAATGGGACCCGAACAAGTCCAGGCCCCATGCGATATGTTACGAAGGCGAATGCTTAAGCCCTCGCCGCGCCGGTCCAAAACCAGCTCTATTTCTTTGCGTTCGCGTCGATAAACGCGATGGCGTCTTTCACGGTGAGGATTTTCTCAGCCGCGTCATCAGGAATCTCAACGCCGAATTCTTCTTCAAATGCCATCACCAACTCGACAGTATCCAAACTGTCGGCACCCAGGTCGTCAATAAAGCTGGCGTTGTCGGTTACTTTTGCGTCTTCAACACCAAGATGTTCGATGACGATTTTCTTTACGCGCTCGGCGACAGTGCTCATTCCTCTTTCCTCACGCTATTTCAATGATTGGGATGACGGTTAGCTGCGACGTTCTTGTTAAATGGATTGTTTAACGGATTATTCAGTTGAGGGCCGCTTTATATACACTCTCGATGTACACTCCCGCGCCCCTCAAGCGCCAGCGTGGTAGCATATCCCCTCAGGCTTGGCTAGGGCTGCGCCCCGCTTCAAAGCCCTGTGAATTTTCCCTCAAATCATCGCCATTCCACCGTTCACGTGGATGGTTTGTCCAGTGACATACGAGGCCTCCGCACTTGCCAAATAGGCGACCGCAGATGCGACATCTTCGCCTGCACCAATACGCCCCAGTGGAATAGAGTCTGTAATGCGCTTGCGCTGATCTTCGGTCAGGCCATCGGTCATCGCACTCATGATGAACCCGGGGGCCACTGCATTAACCGTGATGTTGCGGCTGGCAACTTCTTGCGCCAGCGATTTTGTCAGCCCAATCAACCCGGCCTTTGAAGCAACATAGTTGACTTGCCCCGGATTGCCAGTGACGCCAACAACCGACGAGATGTTGATAATACGGCCGTACCTTCTTTTCATCATCCCGCGTACCACCGCACGGCTGAGCCGGAACGCAACACCAAGATTAACACCAATCACATCCCAAAAGTCTTCATCCTTCATGCGCATAATCAAACCATCGCGCGTCATACCGGCGTTATTCACCAAAACATCAACCTGTCCCATGGCGCCCTCAGCCGCAGGGATTAATTTTTCCACCGCTGCCGTATCTGAGAAATTGCACACCACAACATGCGCGCGCTCTTTTAACTCATGCGCCAGGGCCTCAAGGGCATCTTTGCGCGTGCCATGCAGCGTTACTGTAGCACCCTGCGCATGCAACGACTTGGCTATTGCCCGCCCGATACCACCGCTGGCTCCGGTGACGAGGGCGCACTTGCCTGTGAGATCGAACATTAAAAAAACTCCTCCGCTCCGCGCGAAAATAATATCAGCATTTAGATACGTTTCAAAAACTCTTCGACATCCTTTGGGCCTTGAATACTGATGCCATTCAGCTCGCCGTGAATGCGCTTGGTCAAGCCCGTGAGCACCTTTCCTGCGCCCACTTCCACCAGCGTATCAACACCAGCGCCCGCCATAAATAATACGCTTTCGCGCCACCGGACCAAACCGGTGACTTGCTCGACCAACAGTCGGCGAATGTCGGCCGGATCAATAGCGGTTTGCGCTGTAACGTTGGCCACGATCGGCACCGACGGCGCCTTGATGTTTGCGCCCGAGAGGGCGTCGGCCATCGCATCTGCTGCCGGCTGCATCAATGCGCAATGGAACGGCGCGCTTACGGCAAGCATGATGGCGCGCTTCGCACCTTTGGTTTTTGCAATCTCAATCGCCCGTTGCACGGCCTCGGCGTGGCCCGAGATCACAACTTGTCCAGGCGCGTTGTCATTCGCGGCCGCGCAAATTTCCTCAGGCTTGGATGCTTCTGCGACCACCGCCTGCACGGGTTCGAGATCCAAACCCAGCAGAGCTGCCATCGCGCCTATGCCGACCGGGACTGCTTTTTGCATCGCTTGGCCGCGCGTTTTTAAAAGCCGCGCTGCGTCTGGTACCGACAAAGATCCAGCAGCAGCCAAGGCTGAGTACTCACCCAACGAGTGGCCCGCGACATAGCGCGCCTTGTCGCGCACCGTGACCTTGCCTTGACGCTCAAGCACGCGAATGACAGCCAAACTTACGGCCATCAGTGCAGGTTGAGCATTTTCCGTAAGCGTGAGATCGCTCTCATGACCTTCGAACATCATCTTGGT
>JANLSL010000573.1:0-5942 GCA_031362385.1 Alphaproteobacteria bacterium
GTTTACTGCAACAAGGCCAGTATGGGCTTCAGGCCGATCATCAGTTGGTGCTTGATAAAGGGCCACTGCGCGTAGGGCCAAATGAACGCATCGATCATCGCGTCGCCCATCGGTTTTTTGGCGAATAAATCTTTGACATAAAAACCAATGCCGCTCAGGCAATAAAACGCCTGGATCACAACGAGTTTACGCACAGATGCCCCTCCCCCCGCTTTACTTCACACGTCTTATTTCACACCTCGGGGAATTTTGCCGTTGTTACACTTAAAAATCCAGTGCTTTAGATTGTTGAGATTCTTGGGCTATGATTTTGGTGCCGCATCGGGCTTTTTGGTGAGCTCGGCCATGCGCTTTTTAAGGGCGGCGACTTCATACGTTGGAACTTCGTAAACCCAGCCCTCTGTGCGCTGATTGAGTTCAGCCATCGCCTTAACCCAATCAGTTGCTCCCTCGGCTAAGGGCGTTGCAGGCGCCTGCGCATCGCCGCGCACTTTGACCCAGCTTTTGCCATTCACTTCGGCGTACTCCACATTCACCTTGAAGCCTTCAAAGCCCTCGAACTCGGCTTTGATGACTTTATTGGCAGGCATGGCGACGTCGGCAGCTTTTTTCACATCATCCAGCAAGAGAATTGCAAGAATACGGCCAAACTCATCAGCGACAAAATCGCTGGCCGGTTCTTTGCCGGGTGGAATGCCCTGAATTTTAAAACTCGCGTCTTCGGGTTTTGCTTTTGAGACGATCACGCTCTCGCCATCGGGATGGCGCACGGTCACGCGCTTGATCTGCTTGTCTTTGATGTCGGTGATGTCGCGTTTCAACCAATCGCGCGCTTTATCACCAGGGTTAAGTTCGCCCAGCGCCAGCCAGGTTTGTGGATCACCAGGAATGCGAATGTAGGTGCCGCCTTCTTTGCTGCCCAACGTGAACTTGCGTTTTCCAACAATAAGATCGGCAAGCGCTTTGCCCTCTTTATCCAGCACCGTGACTTGCTTGGCACGGCTGTCTTTGGCGTCCGGCGCATTCAAGTCAAGGCGCTCGTAACGATCTTCCAGTTTGGTTTTACCTTCAAGCTTGGCAAGGCGCGCGAGGCGCACAACCAACTCGTTGACTTTCTTTTCATCAGCCAGGTAATTGTCGCGCTCGCGGAAGCGCCACGCCTTGCCGTCATAGTCAATGCTGTAGGTGCCGTCTTTGCTACGCACCACCAGGGTCTTCATCTGGTTGACATCACTGACCAGCTTTGGGAACACCAAGGTTCCGTTGGCATCGGCACTCTCAAAGCGGGGTTGTGCGCTGACCACAACGATTGCAAGCACCACCGCAGCAGTAGTGGCTGCACCCAACGCTAAAAATGTTTTTGTTTTCATGTCGATTCTCCGCTCAGGTCTCGACCGCGTGGATCTGACGCCGCCGATGACGCATGAAAGCCAGGGCAATCAGGATCAAGCCGAACACCAATGGCACGCCACCAATGTTGAGGAATTTGATCACGCCTTCCAGCGTTTCAATGTCTTGGCGCAAGGCGCGCTGAACTTCACGTAACTCCCCGCGTGTCGCGATAATCTCGCCGCGATAATTTTCGATGGTTTTAGTGTCTTCTTCACTCAACATCGTCTCGGCATCAGCTTGGCCTTGACGTTTTAACTGTACGTCACCAATTTTCTTTTGTAGTTCATCAAGGCGAGTGAGCAACTCTTGCTCTTTAGCGCGGAAGCGCATTTCAGCTTGCTGGCGGATATCTTCCACCAATTTAAACGGACGGCTTTGTGCGCCGCGCCCGCGTAAGCTCGACAACGCAGGCGAACCGGTCAGGTTCTCGAGCGCATTGACAACAAACGACGGATTATCAGCTATCGGAACCAGGACACGTTGGCCCATGAAGTTGCTTTCTTGGGCCCAAAAGCGTTCCGCTAACATATCGGCGTCGGCCACCACGACCACTTGAATAGGCTGGGTCGATTGCTTCAAGTGTTCTGGCGCATCGCCTGCGGGTTTGTCGGCTTTCTTTGGGCCACCATCCGGAAACGCTGATTTAGCTGTGCCGGTAATGCGAACCGCCAATGTTTCGGCTTTGTTTGCAGGTTTAAAGTCGCGAAACAATGCCACGATATCGGGCAGCCCCATCACCTTGTCGACATCAATGCGCATCGATTGTGGGCCGGTCTTGATCAACGGCGTAACAGTTGTGCCCGCACCCTCAATCGTGTCAATTGCACCGGCGGTCGCCAAGTTCATCTGCGACAAGTCCCCGGTAATCGCATCCGTCGGGTCAAGGTTGTCTTTGGTCAAGTTCAGCCACGCCACATAATCTGCCACGACCGGGCGGCCACCCGACTGCGAGTTCACGCGCGTCGCAGCATCAAGATCACCGACAATCTTACCTTCAGTAACACTAACACCCCAGGCCGCCAGAAGTTTTTTAGCCCCTTCTAATGAGCCACCACCTTGCATACCGCCCGCAGGGTTTGCACTTTCGGCATTGGGGTCGACAAATATCAGCGCTTTGCCTCCGCGCATCACGAATTGGTCGATGGCGTATTGCGCGCTTACAGACAGGTTCTCAGGTTGAGCCATCATCAGGATGCTGATGTCTTTGGGAATTGAGTCCAAGTTCGCGTCGAGGTTCTCGACTTGGAACAAATCTTTAATGCCTTCCATGATCGCCCACGGTGGCGTCGGTTGACCACCCATGCCGAATTGACCCTGGCTCATGCCGCCTTCCAGCGGCAGCGAACTTAACATGCCAATTTTTGGCTGATTGGGTTTCGACAACGAATAAATCAGCTTGGTCAGGTCATACTCGAGGAAGCTTTCGCGCTCGAGGTTGAAAAACGGAATGGTTTTTTGATCATCAGTTGAATTGGTGGCGGCCAACCCGAAGTAACCCACTTCGCCACTTTGCCCCAAGGGTACGGCCTGCAATCCGAAACCGACTGCGCGGTCTTCGGTATCTGAGAACGGTTCAGGGTTGAAGTACTCAACCTTCAACTTGCCTTTGGCAAGAATGGCATACTGTTGCAGCAGATCGCGCACGCGTTGATAGAACACTGCATGGCGGGGGCTCGCTTGGCCCAGCACACTCGAGAAGTACAAGCGCACCGTGATGGGTTCTTCAATGCCAGTGAACACCGGCTTGACCTGGTCAGAAAGCGAATATGCTGCCCCTTGGGTAGCGTCATAACGCACACCCACCAGCGACGTGTTGGAAATCAGATTGACCGCCACCAGCAGTACAGCGGCGAGTGCAACGGCCAGGACGGCAAGTTTGGAACGATCCTGCAACATTGTGTGCGATTCCTATGCTGCTTTTTTGGTTTCGACGGCAATCACCGTCGCAAACAGCCAAAAGGCGATGAGCGAGACGAAATAAATCAAATCGCGAAAGTCGATGATGCCACGGCTGAGCGACTCAAAGCGGGTAAGAAAGCTAAACGAGGCAATCGTTGTCACCACCGCATCAGGCGCCCACAGGCGAAAGAAATTCAACACTAGGTCAAGCCCACTCATGGTGAACAGAAAGCACACCACAGACCCAGCGATAAATGCAATGATTTGGTTTCTGGTCAGCGCCGACATGCAGGTGCCGATGGCCAAGAACGCGCCGCTCATCAAAAAGCTGCCGACATAGCCAACGAAAATCACCGCGTTGTCCGGGTCGCCCAATACGTTGACCGTCAACCACATCGGGAACGTCAGCACCAAGGCGATGCCGCAGAAAACCCATGCGGCAAAAAATTTGCCCAGCACCGCATCAAGCGTTGTGATCGGCAGGGTGAGCAATTGTTCGATGGTCCCTGATTTGCGCTCCTCAGACCACAGCCGCATGGCAACTGCTGGCACCAGCAACAAATAAAGCCAGGGATGAAACGTAAAGAACCCTTCCAGGCTGGCTTGGTTACGGTCAAAAAATCGGCCGATGTAGAACGTAAATGTTCCGGTCATGGCGACAAAAATACCGATAAAAACAAATGCCATGGGCGTTGCGAAGTACGCAAGCAACTCACGTTTGGCGATGATACGGGCTTGGCGCATCGTCATAATTCCTTGGAAACAGTGTTAGGCAACCTTGGTCGCACCGGTGGTGATGAGGCGGAAAACATCATCGAGGTCGCCGCGATCTTGATACATTTCTGATGGCGTAATTCCGGCATTGCGCATGGCTTGCGCAACTGCGGCCAGAATCGATTGGTGTTGTTTTGGCACAGCACGCACACTCGCACGGTCTGGCCCCAGCATCTGTGAGTGAACATACGCAACATTGTCGATGCCGCGCAGCGCTGCAACGGCAGCCTCAACCTGTGCAGGTGCTACCACAACTGCAACCGCATGATAGTCAGGCAATTTCGCCAACAACTCATCAGACGTGCCATCGGCCAGTAATTTTCCGTGGCCAATAATCACCGCACGCGTACACACGGCAGAAACTTCTTCCAGAATGTGGGTGGATATGATGATGGCTTTTTCGGCAGCCATCTCTTTGATGAGTGATCGCACATGGTGCTTTTGGTTGGGATCTAAGCCATCGGTTGGTTCGTCCAAAATCAGCACCGGTGGATCATGTAAAATGGCTTGCGCTAAACCAACGCGGCGTTTGTAACCTTTGGAAAGGACATCAATGGGGCGATCAATCACGTCCCCCAGAACCACGCGCTCAACAGCGCGGTCAATCTGGCGCGTGGCATCGGCACCTTCGAGGCCTCTGATGGCAGCAATGAATGATAAAAACGCCCGCACTGTCATATCGTCATACGACGGCGAACCTTCGGGCATATACCCCATCACGCGTTTCACCGCGATCGGGTCAGCCGTCACGTCATGACCGCAGACTTTTGAAGTGCCGCTGGTCGGTGTGAGAAACCCAGCAATCATTCGCATGGTTGTGGTTTTGCCAGCACCATTCGGCCCCAGAAAACCCAACACCTCGCCCTTTGCCACCGAGAGGCTAATGCCGTCGACCGCAACGAAGGTGCCGAAAGATTTGACCAAGCGGTCAACTTCAACCATCGCTGTCATGCGCTACCCTCATCCACACGTTTCCAAGATAGATATATAAGTCGTCCTGCGACGATATCTGGCCGGTTCGGGCGGGGACGCTACTTTGCCAAACACGCTTCCGCAAGGACTGTTGCGAACCTGATTGAGGCGCCATAATTACAAATAATTCATAGTGTTAGCGGTGTTTGAGCGGGCGCCCGTCAATTCCCTTGCTAACCGTGTCGAAGGCATCAAAGATTGAAAAAAACAGCCACGGGAGCAACATGTGACAATGGATCGTCGTTCTGTCTTGGTAACTGGGTCCCTCGCAATGGTGGCCGCCCCTCTTTATGCTGCCCCATCTCACCCCGCCTTCAAAATTCAGCCGGGGCCCTTTTCAGTTAAAATTGCAAACCCGCTGATTTTTCGGCTTGAAGATCAGGCGAAAGATCTGCAACTCCGGGTGACCACCCCAGATGCCCTCGGCCCTTTTCCGGTGGTTATTTTTTCACACGGTGCCGCCTCCTCGAAAGACCTTTACACCCGCGTGATCGACCATTGGGCCTCGCACGGTTATGCATCCATCCAGCCCACGCATATCGATTCAGAATCGCTTGGCTTCAAAATGGGCAGCATCACGCCTGATCAGTTATTGATCAGCCGTATTGGTGACATGCAATTTATTCTTAATAATCTTGACGCCATTGCCGCTAAGGCCGGCATTGCTGGCAAACTGAACAAAGATAAAATCGTGGTCGCGGGGCATTCCTTCGGCGGGCAAATTTCACTGATCATGGCAGGCCTGCCGATTGCGACACCCACGGGGCCGAAAAGTTACGCCGATAAGCGTATCAAGGCCTTGGTGTCGTATAACGGCACCGGCCCCATGGACCGCATCGCCAATGATCAATGGAGCGCTGTGACGGTGCCGTTGTTTGCCGCATCGGGCACCAACGATCCCGGGG
>JANLSL010000575.1:0-3447 GCA_031362385.1 Alphaproteobacteria bacterium
AAGCACCCGCGTGATGTGCGGGGGCATTACAACGTGGGGCGCTGCCTGGCGCAAGATGCCCAGACTGACTTGGCTGAAGCAGCCTTGAGCGAAGCCTTACGCCTCGCCCCCACATCCACCGACGCCCTGATCACCCTGGCCAAGCTCTATGCCGACACAAAGCGCACCCCCGACGCCATCACCACCATCCAAAAAGCACTCGCACTTGATCCCAAGAATGCTGAGTGGCTTAGCACCATGGCCACGTGGCTGACGCAGGCCGAGCGCCACGACGAAGCGATTGAACTGCACCGGCGCGCCTGTGCGCTGAGTCCCGAACGGGCGGAGCTTCACTATAACCTTGGCAACGCGCTGTATGCCGCGCGCGATCTGAACGCTGCCGCATCCGCCTTTAGGGCCGCCATTGAACGCGCACCTGACTTCGCCGCAGCCTACAACAATCTCGGAGAAGTCTTGCGTGACACAGGAGAGTTCAATGCAGCGCTCGAGGTGTTCGAAAAAGCGCTACACCAGAAGAACGAGAATCAAAAAGGGTCAGTGCGTGCAACCGCACTCATCAATAAGTCATTAGCACTTCTGGCCATGGGGCGTCTCGATGAAGGCTGGAGCGCTTACCGCGGCCGATTTGATATTGGCGCAACCCACGAAGATGCTCGCGCATTTCCCTATCCGTTCTGGAACGGCCAAGAATTGGCGGATAAAAAAATACTCATCTGGGCCGAACAAGGCGTGGGCGATCAATTACTTTATGGGTCAATGCTGAACGATATCGCAGTCCGTGCTGCGCGATGTATCTTTGAGTGCGACGTGCGTCTTGTGTCGCTTTTTCAACGCTCGTTTCCAGCACTCCAGATTGTTCCGCGATCAGATCCGCAGCACCCAGAGATTGAGCGCCTCGCCCCAGATTTCCAATCAGCGCTTGCTGACTTGGGCGGGTTTTGCCGTTCGCGCAGCGACTCATTTCCGCCCCAACCTCAAGTCCTTGCCCATGATCCGATCATGGCTCAGGCTTTTCGGCGTAGATATTTAGACCATGCACGCGGACGGCCGATTATTGGCATTTCATGGGAAAGTCATGCGCCGCGCACAGGTAAATTTAAATCCATACCGCTGAGCGCGTGGTGCCCAATCCTTGAAAACCGCGATGCTGTTTTTGTCTCGTTGCAATATGCAGATCAGCGTTCCCAGATTGAAGACCAGATTGAAGAAATCAGACAAAAATTTTCCAGTGATATCTTGGTCGATGATCGCGTTGACGCCGTCAAAGATCTCGACGCCTTTGCCGCACAAATTGCTGCGGTTGATCTTGTGATCTCAATCAGCAATACCACTGTCCATGTTGCTGGTTCGCTGGGTCGGGAGACGTGGACGTTGCTGCCGCGCGGGCCCGGGGCGTTGTGGTACTGGTTTTTGGATCGTGAGGATTGCCCGTGGTACCCATCGGTGCGGTTGTTTCGCCAGTCCGAGATGGGGGAGTGGTCTGACGTGATCAGTCGGGTCTCGGCTCAGTTAGATGCCTGGCTGCAGTCCCGCGCTCCGGCATGACCCGTGCGTTAAAAATCGCCCGCGCCCTTGAGCGTGGTGTTGGGTTTCATCGGTCTGGACGCTTGTCTGAGGCGGCGGGGGCGTACCGCGAGGTGTTGGAGCTCGACCGCGGGAACTTTGATGCACTGAACTTGCTGGGCCTGGTTGAACACGCCCAAGGCAGGTTTACGGAAGCCCTGGCCTGCTTTGAGCGGGCGGTAGCGTCTGGCCCACGCACAGCAGCTGCGCACTTTAACAAAGCCAATACGCTGGGGGCCTTGGGCCGTGGTGCTGATGCTGTGGCGGCTTACCGCAAGGCCTTAGCACTCCAGCCTGAATACGCTGATGCGTGGCTGAACCTCGGGGCCAGCTTGCATCAGCAGGGTGACCTGGCTGGGGCCATTGCTGCATTCAAGGAGATGACCAACAAGCACCCGCGTGATGTGCGGGGGCATTACAACGTGGGGCGCTGCCTGGCGCAAGATGCCCAGACTGACTTGGCTGAAGCAGCCTTGAGTGAAGCCTTGCGTCTGGCCCCCACATCCACCGACGCCCTGATCACTCTGGCCAAGCTTTATGCCGACACCCAGCGTACTCCCGAAGCCATCACCACCATCCAAAAAGCACTCGCACTCAACCCAAATAATGCCGAGTGGCTCAGCACGATGGCCATGTGGCTGACGCAGGCCGAGCGCCACGACGAAGCGATTGAACTGCACCGCCGTGCCTGCGCTCTGGCCCCTGACCGGGCTGAACTTCACTTCAATTTGGGTAACGCATTGTATGCCGCGCGCGATCTGAACGCCGCCGCATCCGCCTTCAGAGCTGCCATTGAGCGCGCACCTGACTTTGCCGCAGCCTATAACAACCTCGGTGAAACTTTGCGTGACACAGGAGATCTCGACCAGGCTCTCATGGCGTTTAATTCAGCGTTGCGTCTCGACCCGACAAATAGAGCAGCGAGAATTAATAAAGCGGTCAGCTTGACGAACCAAGGCTCAGTCTTAAGTGCTGCCGATCAGGAACTTGAGGCCGAACCATTCTTCCGCGAAGCCTACGAGATCGCGCCTTTCCATGGCGATGCGGTGCGAAACTATGCCTCGCATTTATTGGTGACGAAGAGATTGGTTGAGGCGATCGATCTCTATCGTAGGCTTACAGAAATGCAGCCTAATATAATGGAGCTTCACGTCGCTCATGCTGCCGCTTTGCTTACGGCTGGCAAATTTCAAGAAGGCTGGAACGAGTTCAAGTGGTTTCGTTTGTACTATGATACTGGTAAACGGCCACCAGAAGATCAGGTCCCACTGTGCTCCGTGTCCCCATTAGCTGGGTCCAGGGTTATCGTTTGTGCAGAGTCTGGCGTGGGCGATGAGATTCTCACCGCGTCAATGGTGCCTGATGTCATTGATACCGGTGCATCAGTGACTCTTCTTTGTTCAGGCCGACTACTACAAACTTTCCAAAGATCTTTCCCAAGTATTAAAGTTTTAGCACACGAGATGGTTGGTCAGGTGCCCACTGCGGGGGCATGCCAAATGACCATTTCTGAACTTGGACTTTTTTTTAGAAACAGTCGCGATGATTTCGGCAAGAGGTTTTCATTCCTCACGGCAGATGAGAATTTGCGCGATGCGTTCCGAAAAAAATATAAGAAAGACTCTGATCATTCTTTAGTAGGCATCGCTTGGCATAGTGCCCATCCGACGCTGGGCGCTGCAAAAAGTTATCGTTTGGAGCAGATGCTCAAAGCACTCTCTCATCCAGCATTAAAGCTGATTGATCTCCAATATGGCGATCATGAAGTCGAACGCAATGATGCTGAACGAAACGCCGGGGTATCTTTAATTCATGATCCTGAAGTCGACGCCATGGGTCACCTCGATCAATTTGTAAATCAGGTCGCGGCGATGGATCATGTCG
>JANLSL010000604.1:0-6569 GCA_031362385.1 Alphaproteobacteria bacterium
CAAGTGAATGTTGATTTCTTTAATGCCGCGCGGCGGGTCGAACGCGGGGTTCAACGTCAACGCGCCTTTGCGTTTTGCCGAGCCATGCAGCGCGTCGTAGGTTTTTTCCAACCGGTCTTTTTGGCGATAGATGGGCTCGGCGATGGAGTCCCACATCAGCTCCTGCGCGTCGCGATTGAGGGCCGAGAACATTAAATAGCTCGGTTCCTGATACATCACCTCGCCGATCTCGTGGCGGTCGGTGGGTTCGCGGCCGTGTTCTTTCACAAACTTTGGCTTGGCAAGTTTTTCATAGATGGTTTTGTTGGCCGGGCGAATTTTACGGCCCACATGGAACTTCAAGTTTAGCACAAACAATTGCCGCGCGCGCTCGTCGTGGTTGGGCTGCGACATCATGTCGTGAACGGGGTTACGGGCCATGGGTATTCTCCAAACAAAAAGCCCAGTTGTAGATTTCCCCTCGCCCGTCGCTGCGCGTCGACCTCTCCCTCAAGGGGAGAGGTTTATTTTGCGAAGCTCGGACAAACCCTCTCCCCTCGTGGGAGAGGGAAGGGTGAGGGGGCTTTGGGCCACCAAAACATCAAGCCAAAACATTACTCCAGCTTCGACCCGGCTGAAAGCCCGCAACCGCCTTGGTATAGATTGGCTTAGGCCGTTGCATACAACACTTTCATCCGCCGAATCAGGACAATCGCCACGCCAGTAAAAATGACGATCATGGCAATGCTCAAGGCAAAGATCTTGTCGGGTGAATTCAGCAGCGGCCGAATGGTTGGCAGCCGCGAAATGGCCTCGGCTGCCGCTGCGGCCCACAACCCCATGTACGAGCCCGTCATGCGCGCCAGATGTGCCCGCATATAACCTTGCCTGCGCGCGACCAGGGGCCACAGCCCTGCCGCAATCGAGGCCAGGCTAACGAATGCCAACACATGAAACATGTTGAACTGGCCCGTGAGGCGATACAAACCCAGCGCTGTGATGTTGAGCACAAGCATCGCCGCCACATAGCCAGCGCCCATCGCGCGGTGGAGCAGGGTGCCTTTGGCGGCTGGAAAAACCGACAGGCCCATCACCAACGCCATCACGGCAGAGGCGATGTGAATGGTACCAAGTGTGCTGAATGTCATGGGGTGCTCCTTATGGGCTGGTTGCAGTGTCGAGAATGTCGCGCAGGAATGCCACATGGGCTTCAAATGCGCGCCGCCCGGCCGCTGTCATGGCCACGCTGGTGCGTGGCTTTTTGCCAACAAATTCTTTGCTCACCTTAACGTAGCCCGCGTTTTCCAGCGTTGCCAGATGGGCGCCCAAGTTGCCATCGGTCGCCGCAGTGATCGCTTTCAGCCGCGTGAACTCTAACGCTTCGTTGCGCGGCAGGGCATTGAGTGCGGACATAATTTTCAACCGCACGGCTTGGTGGATAATCTCGTCGGGGCCGGATGATGAGGACGACATGGCGTTAGGCCCTCCTGATCCACACGCTGCTGACAATCATTGAGCCACCACCCACCACACCCATCCACAGCGAATAATGTTCGGGCACGTAATAGAAGCCAAACAGCAGGGCCACAGCAACAACACCCCCGGCGATCATCCAGCGCGGGCCTTTCCACAGGCCGAGCAACGCGTAACCCGTGGCGTTGAGCAAGCCGACGAACGCCATGATCTTGTTGCCGCTGATGGGTTGGAACAGCCACAGCACCACATTGGCAAACAATGCCAAAATGAACGCCGCGAAAAAAATGCGCCATTGATCGCGACCGGTCGTGGGGTGTTTGCCTGAGCGATAGGTCAGCCAAATGGTGGCGATCACCGCGATGGCGTTGACCGTGTTCCAGACGATTGCGCCCTGGCGTGGAATAAAATCGGTCACGGTTCCGGCGACCAACCACGCCAAGCCCCAGATGAGGAGGTAAGGCCCGCCGGTGTCGTAGCTTTTTAATTCCAGGCTGCGCTCGCCCGCTTGGTCGATGTCACGAAGGGCTGCTGCGGCATCGTCTTTGGAAATGGTCATGCGTTGGTCCTTGCTACGGGGTTTAGGCCAGCAGTGCGGCAGCCAGGCCGATGGTCGGCATGCTGCTCAGCAACACCGCCAGAACACAAACGCCCGCCCATAATAGTGTGAGTGTCACACTTGTGTGCGGGGCCTGGCGGGCCGTGCGCCCGGTAAGGCTGAACATGGAAGGGCGTGGGAATGGAGTCATGGGCTTATCTCCTTTATTACAGATAACTCTGTTTTGCAGAGTATATAGACCATATCACCACAGAATACTCTGTCAAGCAGAGTTATTGATCAGATTGCCACCTTTTTGAGTAACCCCTCACCCGCGACGTTATCGCGACCTCTCCCACTCGCGCGGGAGAGGTTAAAAAGCTGGGTTCTTTTCCCTCTCCCGCGCTCTTGTGCGGGAGAGGGTCAGGGTGAGGGGGTTATTATAGTTTATCGCACACCCGTCAGCCCAACATAACGCTGTTTGCTCTAAGCCGCCTTGCGCCGGGCGTCAGGGATGCGGGCTAAGGTTTTGAGTGTTCGACCAGCATGCTTTTCGGCCAAGCGCAGATCATAAAGCTGTTGCAAATTCATCCAGAACTGTGGCGCCATTCTGAAGTAATGCCCCAAACGTAACGCTGTATCGGCGGTGATCGCGCGTGTTCCATTGACGATGCCGGTTACGCGATTAGCTGGAACTTTAATCGCACGCGCCAACTCACGCGCCGACAGCCCCAAGCTGATCAGGGCGTCATCAAGGTGCTCGCCAGGATGAATGGGTGTGCGGGGCATTTTAACTCCTAGTGATAATCAACGATCTCAACTTTGTTCGGTCCGGGCGAACCCGACGGCCACTCAAAGCAAATGCGCCATTGGGCATTGATACGAACACTGTAACGGCCCGCCCTGTCGCCCTTTAATTTTTCCAATCCTAGGCCTGGGAAATTTAAGAGATCGACGAGTGACGTTGCCGCCTCCAGGCGATCCAATGCTTTCTCTGCTTGCCGACGAAATGGCTCGAACGCCTTAACGCGCTCACCACCAGCAAACTTTTCGGTTCGCCGATCATAGTACCCAACGATCATGCTCAATCATAGCGCAGAGCTGCTGTTACGTCAAACATAACAGTCCGGCGTGAAGCTGAGGATGACTTACGCAGGTTTATCGCACACCCGTGAGCCCATCATCACGCCGGGCTGCACCCGTGAGCGAATCACAAAGCCGGCATTTTCCAGGCGTTGTTCGACGTTGCAGGTGACAAACGCATGAGCATAGGGCTCGCCGTTGTCGGCTCCGTCCATCATCCCCAATAATCCCGAATAGCCGGGTTTGCCTGGCTCGGCTGAGGCGAAATCCCACACCACAAAAGTTCCACCCGGCCGCAACACGCGGAACACTTCGGCCAACGTTTTATCTAAAACGGGAACCGGAATTTCGTGGAACAGAATGTGCTCAAACACCACATCGAAATGCCCATCGGGGAAGTCGAGTTCTTCACACGGCATTTGCGCAAAGTGAATCGCCAGATTTTGTTCAGCCGCGCGCCAATGGCCATAGCGAATCATGGGCGTACTGATGTCGGTGGCAATCACTTCGGCGGCGGGATGCAGCCGTTTCATCTCGCACGCCATCTGGCCGATGCCGCAGCCAATTTCCAACATGCGGTTTACTTTAGCATCCAGCGGGCGCGGCGTTTGTTCGGCTAAACGCTTGTGCAGGGCATCGTCGGTGTTTTCGCCACCATAAAACACACTGGTGCCGTAGTCGTACAACATCCCCGCCAGCGGGTGGCCCACATATCCGCCCGGTTGAATGTGAATGTGAACCTTAGCGTAGTCGGGATACACAAAAGCGGGGTCATAGCTCAGCGTGCCGGGGCCGCGTTTTTCAGCGTCATCCAGGCGACGCAGGTATTCCTCTTCCCGCGCGCCGTATGATTCCACAATGCGTTGTTTATATATTTCTTGGCAGGTGCGCTTTACGCGCATGAAGGTGGACAAGTACACATCATCACCAATCACCTCGCGCGCCTTGGCCACGCCTGCGGGGCTGTGTTCTAATTTAGCACCCGCTTTGGCCATCAGCGCATTGCCGCGCTCGCCCATTTGTTTCCAATACGCGTGGAGCAGGTGGTTGCGCGTATCGCTCATGAAGTCGTTATAAACTTCATCGGCGCGTGTGGTCATGCCCGGGACGCGACCGTATTTGCCCCGGTCAATCGTGGAATTGCTGATGGCCATGGACGTATCCCTTTTTTGCCCGCGGGGGTTTGATGAT
The DNA here is from genome assembly GCA_031362385.1 of Alphaproteobacteria bacterium. GTDB lineage: Bacteria > Pseudomonadota > Alphaproteobacteria > Rhodospirillales > Rhodospirillaceae. The sequence goes on from JANLSL010000604.1 coordinate 4,265, forward strand.
AGTATATCTTGATCATAGCTTAGCCCACGCGCAAAAACACACTCACGACTTGAACAAAGGGCATATCTAGGGTCATTCTCAAATGAGTAGTCGCGCCGTGAACATAATCGAGCCCAACATGCGTCCTAACCTGAACCGCCGCCGCTTTATGGCCACCTCGGCATTGGCCGCCAGCCCGTTATTGGGGGTTGCCTTCAGCGCGCGCGCCCAGCAACGCAAAATTTTACGCGTCGCCATCGGCGGCTTTCCATCACAGCGGGGCAATGCCTACGGCAACATTCAAGTGCCATCGATTATCGTCAATAGCGCGCTGTTTGATGGCCTGACGCGGCTGAACCAGGATGGCACGGTCTCGCCTGGCTTGGCGCTGTCGTGGGAAGCAACTGGCCCGCTGACCTGGCGCTTTAAATTGCGCGAGGGCGTGGTGTTTTCCAACGGCAAACCCTTCACTGCTGATGCGGTGGTTCACGCTGTCACCTATCTGGCAAACCCTGGCCCCGCGACGGAAACCATTCGCCGCGATTTAACATTATTGGACAGCGCCAAAGCCGTTGACCCCATGACGGTTGATATCACCACCAAAACACCGCTGCCGATGATGCCGCGCTATGCCGCGATTTTGTTGATCGTCGAGCCCGAGGCCTGGAAAAGCATGGGTGTTGCCGCATTTTCTGAAAACCCCGTCGGCACCGGGGCGATGGTTGCGGAAAGTTGGTCCCCGGGGCGCATTGTGTTTCGTGCCAACCCAACATCGTGGCGTGCCCCAAAAATCGACGGCGTAGAATTCTTAATGCTGACCGATGTTCCCGCGCGCTTGCAAGCGCTGCTCTCGGGTCGGCTGGATGTGGCCTACCAATTACCGCCTGAAGAATTCCAAGCCATCAAAGATTTTGGCGGCAGCGTTGTCACCGCCAAAGATGCTGCGGCCACGGCGATCTATTTCAACTTCGGCAAGGGCCGCCAAACGCCGCTTAATGATGTGCGCGTGCGCCGGGCGCTCAATATGGCTGTCGACCATGAATCAATTGTTGAAATTCTGCTGGGTGGCCAAACTAAAGTATCAAGCCAACCTGCCATCCCAGAAGCTTTTGGGTTTGACCCGACCATTGCGCCGTACCCGTTTGACTTGCCTCAGGCCAAAAAGTTGATGCGCGAAGCTGGGTTTGAGAAAGGGTTTGCCATGACGTTGGAAACCTCGGGCGGTACGGTGAATAGTTTGCTGATCGTGCAGCGCGTGGCTGATGACCTTGCCAAGCTTGGTGTTAAAGCCGAGATCCGGCAAAAGCCAACGACACAGTATTTGGCTGACTTTGTGCAAGGCAAGTACGAGCCCGATGCCTTCACGCTGCAATGGGGCTCGTACCCCACGCTAGATTCAATTCAGATGACCACGATTGGCTCGTGCCGCAAACCTAACCCGTGGTACTGCGACCCCGCGATTGAGCCTACCATTACTGCGGCGTGGTCAGAAACGGATCCCGACAAAGCGCTTGAGCTGCGCCATCAGGTGATGCGCCATTATCATGACCAAGCGCCCAGCCTGTTCATGTATGACAACATTCAGTTCATCGCCCTCAGCCCGCGCACTTCGGGGTTTACGAACATCTACGGATTTATTCCGTATGAGGATGTGCGGTTGAGGTAAGTGCGGATAACCCTCATCGTCATTCCCGCGCATGACACGAGTTTATTATGCGATCTCGGGGTACAGGTCTCGCCAATCTTTGTTCTCGCGTTCGATCAACTCAACCTTCCACGCCCGGCGCCATTTTTTCATCTGCTTTTCACGTACAATCGCGCTCTCGGCACTCTCGGCGATTTCGAAATACACGAGAGACTTGACCCCGTATCGTTGCGTAAAGCTCGGCACAGCATCAATGCGGTGCTCGTAAACACGACGAACGAGATCGTTTGTAACGCCGATGTAAAGCGTGCCATTCGGCTTGCTGGCAAGAATATAAACAAAGAAAGTCATCGCCCATTATCGTCATTCCCGCGCACGCGGGAATCCATATCTCAAGTCGCAATGTATTTTGTTGAGCGATGGACCCCCGCTTTCGCGGGGGTGACTACTACGATGCTAATACAACCCAATCCGCGCCACGGCCACGTCGGCGTCGAAATCGCGCATCCAGCCTAACAAACCGAAGCGTTGCATGCCGTCCAGACGCAACGGCTCTTTGATCCCGAAGGGCTTGAAGGCATCCCACGGTAAGCGCACTGTTTGCCATTCGGGTTTTGAAGTTGAGGAATTGGGGGTAAGGCTTATGGTGAATTTACGCATCAAATCGCTCGACGCGTTGTT
>JANLSL010000616.1:0-2840 GCA_031362385.1 Alphaproteobacteria bacterium
CAGCCACAACGCCAACTGAAATGGCGGCAGCAACAACACGGGACAAGAGGACTGAGCGGTTCATAATAATTTCCTTCGGTTTGATGTGGCGTCACCATCCCCGGCGACGTCTTGTCCCTATATTCGCAAGACCTGTGCCAACTTGAAAAAATATGCTAAGTATCTGATATATATCAATATTTACAGAATTCGCCATAAAGGCTACTTCACATAAATAGATAAAAATTGACAAAATAAGATAATTAGTAACATTTTATATAATGGCTGATCTTCCAGCGCCCTTAGGCCAATCCTCGAATTTTTTGGCCCATATTGACCATCTCTCGCGCGTGGCGCCGGTGGATCGCCCGGTCTTGATTATTGGCGAGCGCGGCACGGGCAAAGAGCTTTCGGCAGCTCGCATCCATTACTTATCGGCACGCTGGGGGGGTCCGTTTATCAAACTCAATTGCGCAGCTTTGCCAGAGTCGTTGCTGGAGGCCGAATTGTTTGGTGTCGAGGCCGGTGCTTTTACAGGTGCGTCGAAGCGCCGGTTGGGCCGCTTCGAGATGGCCCATGATGGCACTTTATTTTTGGATGAAATCGGCAATGCGCCGATGTCAGTCCAAGAAAAAATTCTGCGCGTGATTGAGTACGGCGAATTCGAACGCCTCGGCGGGTCGGAGACATTGCAAGTCTCGGTGCGCGTGGTGGCGGCAACCAATGCTGATTTGCCTGGGGAAGCTAAAGCAGGTCGGTTCAGAGAAGATTTGTTGGATCGCTTGGCGTTCGATGTTTTGACGCTGCCGCCCTTGCGCGAACGCACGGGTGATGTGGCTATGCTCACTGATCACTTTGGCAAGGCCATGGCCAAGATGCTGGGGTGGGAGGCATATCCTGGATTTACCCCTGCCACCCGCGCCGCGTTGGAAGCTTTCGCATGGCCAGGTAATGTCCGCGAGCTCAAGAATGTGGTGGAACGCGCGGTGGCGCATTGGACTGAAACGACCCTTCCCATCGGCACGGTGGTGTTTGATCCGTTTGACTCGCCGTTCCGCCCTCAAACTAAACTGCGCGGCGCAGCAGAGCCAGTTCAACCGGCATCACCACCAAAGAAGGTCGCCGCGGTTGATGTTACAAACTTTAAAACCGCTGTGGCCGATTTTGAGCGTAAAGTCCTGATGGATGCTTTGGAGAGTGCCCGCCATAACCAACGCAGTGCAGCACAGAAACTTGGATTGCCATACCACGGTCTGCGCAATGCCTTGCGTAAGCACGGCTTACTTCCGGCGCAATCTGAAGCCGATCACTAAAACACGCGAGGCGATTATGAAGCGTATCACGTATCTGGCGTTGCTCTGTGGCCTCGTGGCACTGGGTGCACCAGTGGGAGCACCAGTGGGAGCACCAGTGCGCGCCGCTGAATTTACTGACCCTAACGCGCGTGACTTGGTTCTGATCAGTCAATGGTTTGCAGGCGAGTTCGATAACGAAGAGCAAGGATGGTTTGAGAACGATCCGCGCTCAAAAACCCCCACCGATCGTCGCCACGAACGCATCCACACTATTCATAAACGTATCGATGCGCCGTCCTTTGGGCCGATGGTGTTTTATGTTGAAGAATACCGCGACAATGATGCGGCCAAGATCATTCGACAGCGCCTCGTCACTTTTTCATCTGACTCACCAGCGCGCACGATTCGTATGCGACAAGGATTCTTGAAGGATTCAAAAGCGGCTCATGAAAACCCTGTGCTGATCGCCACCTTGAAAGCCACCGATGTCAGTTTTCTTGAGGGGTGCGACGTGGTGTGGCACCGGGTCGGCGACCAGTTTGAAGGCGCAATGCTGCCCAAGGCGTGCCAGTTCGGCGAAGGCAAAGATCGGCGTTATTCCGTGCACGATCTGATTTTGTCGGAAACAAAATACTGGCGCGAAGATCGCTCGTTCCGCTTGAAGGACAACAAGCTATTTGCGGGCTTTGCCACCGACGAACCTCATCAATTCAACCGGGCGAAGATATTCACATGCGAGGTCACATTTCGCGAGAAGCGTGGGCAAGACGAACAAAAAGTAGAAGGCCTGCGGCTGCATAGCCAAGGCGGTCAGGTATGGGCGACGCGCGCAGACGGCAAAGAAGTCGGGCTGAGACTGCGCGATAAGGAGTACCCGTATTATGATACGCGCCCTGATTTCTTGTTCTTTGCCGTTCGCGAGAAAAATAGCGAGGCATCGCTGGCCTACTCGGTTCACGATGTAAACTCGCGCCGCCTGGGCATTGATATCGGCTGGATGGGTGCCCACTGCGTTCGTAACGGCTACGCATTCCGCGAACCATTAGAGGCCTTGCCTCAATAGTAACCCATCAGAACTTAGCTGCTGGTATACGACATCAACTCATAGCGACGATCGCCACGGTACATTGAAAGTGCAGGCGTATGCGCGCCATCAGTCAGCACCCAAATCTCGTAGGCTAAACTCTCGGGCGTTAAGTCCTCACGTCGCGCGAGACTGCCAATCCTGAACTTGTTGGTTTTGAATTCCCCCGCTCCGACAGTCATCGTCTCAACACCCTCCCACATTAGGCCGAGCATCAGCCGGTTCAGGCTTGGCCCCGTGGCCCCTTGCTTGTTGGCAGAGGCAGTGAAAAAACTATCGATCACAACAAGCGCTTGGCCTTGGTCAAACGGAAAAGCAGCCGTCATCCAGGCATCACCCACAATGGCATGATTGCAAAAGACGACAGGCCCAGGTGAACAGGCTTTGTGTTCGTGCGCGCGCCCTTCAGCAGCGGTAAAATTTTCACATTCGGCTGTGGTGTCACTCCAGCGAAACCACCCGGTTCCTGTGAATGCACCAGC
>JANLSL010000651.1:0-14625 GCA_031362385.1 Alphaproteobacteria bacterium
GTCATGCCCTTACTAATAAGAAAAACTCTATTCGCTGCACTTGCTTTAGCCCCTCTTTATTTTGTGAGCGCCACAGGCGCTGCCGCTGCGACAGCGGCAATCGAAAAAGCGACCGCAGAAGAAGAAAAGCTGTTCAAACAAGTTTTCCCGCAGGCTGATGTGTTCTCAAAGAAAGGTGGCACGCGTCCGCATCACAAGGCATACAAAAAAGACCCCACCACCGGTGATACAACACTGCTGGGCTTTGTATTCATGACGAACGATATTGAACCGGAAGAGTGGGGGTATGCTGGCCCCATTGAAGTGCTCGTTGGGATGACTACAGCAGGTGAAATTACCGCCATACGCGTCATGTATCACCGCGAGCCGTTTGGGTCGTTTTCAATCGCGACGCCAGAGTTTGCGGCCCAGTTTGTGGGCAAAAGTGTGCGTGATTCGTTCGGGGTTGGACGTGATATCGATGCCGTCACGCGGGCAACGATTAGTGTCGATGGCGCATCGCGCGTCGTTAAAAAAAGCGCCCGGCGTGTGCTTCAGCAATACCTCGCAGAGCAGCAAGGTCAGAAGTGATTGCGCGCGTGCTGAGTGCTCTGAGGGCAATTTTGGTTGGCGCTCTTTTGGCTGCACCTACGCATGCAGCACAAGCAGACCAACAAAGTGTGTCGTCTGAGCGTGTCACTCAAGCACCCTCATTGGCAGACCTCGATGCCTTGATTGATGAAGAAGCCAAGCCGGTCCGCCCGCTCGATCAACGCGAGATCTTAGATCTGGCTGCCCTATTCGCGTTTCTGTCGCTGGCTCTGATTAGCTTTTTCATGAAAAGCAAGCCGTTGAAGTACCTCACCATGGTGATGGCGATTGGCTACATGGGCTTTATGAAGGGCAATCTGGTCTCGTTGGTTCATATTTTTGGACTCATGGAGCTTTCGTTCCCGATCTTCCAATATAACATTTCGTGGTACGTCTTGATGGTTTTCACCATCGTTTCCACGGTGTTTTGGGGCCGACTCTATTGTGGCCGAATCTGTGCTTTTGGCGCGCTGACACAGCTGATGGACAAGGTGATTCCTGCGCGGTTTAGATACGAACTGCCGCGCCGCTTCGACCGACGTGCAGCGTACGTTAAGTACATCGTTCTATTCGTTGTGCTGAGTTATTACGTGGTGACCAAGGATAACTTTATTTACAAGTACGTCGAACCATTTTGGATGTTTACACTCAACGGAAACGTTGTGACATGGACGCTACTAGCGGCACTTTTGCTGACAACCGTCTTCATAAGAAATTTCTATTGCCGATATTTGTGTTCGGTTGGCGCTGGTTTGGGGCTGCTGTCTAATCTCACACTGTTTGGCATTAAGCGCTGGAAGCAATGCAATACGTGCAAGCTGTGCGAGAAAGCCTGTGAGTGGGGTGCCATTCGAGGGCCCAAAATCATCAAGGCAGAATGTGTGCGCTGCGATGACTGTGAGATTCTCTATAGCGAGCATAGCAAGTGCGTGCACTGGCTGATGATTGCCAAGAAGAAACTCAAACAAGCCGCTGCGCACCTTGCCTAACCGCAGTGCCGCAACGATGTTAAGTCGTCATATTTTGCGGGTCGGGTCGCTGCTTATTTCTTTGGCGCTTCAATCCTGCGCGTCGCTTCGTGATGATCTGTTCGCCGATCATGATGGCTGGACGGTCATGGCCACGACATTTGAAGTGACGGTGTACCGACCGAAAGCAGAGTCGTCTTTAGTCGCAGATGATATGCAAGCGGCTTATGCCGAGGTGGTGGAAATTGACCGCCTGATGAGTCTCTATCGCAGCGATAGCGAACTCGTGGCGTTGAATACGCGCAGCGGTGAGGGGCTGCTGGCTGTCAGTCCACGCGTGCTCGAAGTTTTGCGCGCCGCTGATCACTATGCCCGCCTTTCGCAGGGTGCCTTTGACGTGACTGTTCAGCCCCTGGTGGGTTTATGGGGATTTTACCATGTCGAGCGCGCAAGCGTTCCACAACAATCAGAGATTGATGCTGTTTTGCGCCGTGTAGGTCATGAGCGCATGTCACTTGATGTGCGCAATGGCGCTGTTGAATTGAAAGCAGGCGTGGGCCTAGATTTGGGGGGCATTGCCAAGGGATACGCGGTTGATCGCGCGTTGGAGGTTTTGCGAGCACGTGGTGTTACTGCGGCACTTGTTAACCTGGGGGGCAACATCGGCGTTCTGGGCCATGCCCCAGGGGGCAGGCCGTGGGTGGTAGGAATCCAACACCCGCGTGAGAACCGGCTGATCGGGCAAATCCGATTCTGGCGCGGCGCGGTGGCCACGTCGGGCGATTATGATCGCTATTTTGAAGTTGATGACAAAAGATACAGCCATATCCTTGATCCGCGCACGGGTAAGCCGGTGGAGGGCATTTATGCACTCACGGTGATTGCCCCTAATGCGACGGCGGCTGACGCCCTATCGACAGCGGCGTTCGTGCTGGGGCCTGTAAATGGAATGGAACTGCTTCAAAGTTGTGAAGGTGTTGATGGGTTTGCCGTCGAGCCTTTGGGCAATAATACGCCGCAGAACCAACATCTCGCGGTCAGTATAACGCCCAGTGCCATTGCAAAAGGCCATGCCACCAAAGATCGCACAGTAGTTTTTTTAGAGGCCGATCCCGCTGTCGCCTTACTTGGGCCAAGGACTATAAAAAATGGCGCGCGGTCGCGCAGGTGTATTTGGCCAATCAATCATTCGCCCTAACCTGTAGCGCGATCATGCGGCATTGAATCAACGCGCCCTCACTTAAAACATTGATTTTAGGGGCAAATTTATGCTGTCTGGGCTGGCATCAGAAGGGCTCTGCCCCGCACACAGGGCAAGCGCAGGCAAATGTCGTGTTTTGGTGAGTTTTGAGCACAAAACATCATGCCCAAACCCTCTGTTTGCTTGGGTTTGACGGCCAAATACGCTACTCAGGCCAGCAGGCAGTTTTGCTCTATGATCAAGGTTGGATTTCGCCGCGCAGAGAACCAAAATCGGCCAACGAGATTCTTGAAAAAGGATAGGGCGAGATGAAACTTGCGATTATTTTGTGGGGGTTGGTTCAGGCGCTCAAGCTGGCTGCGCTGTTCTTCCCTGCCTTTGCGGCGCGCGTGCGCGAAAGAAACATCATCGCCCAATTCAAGCTGCAGGATAATTCTGCTGGCCGCTGGATTCAGTTTGAGAACGGCAAGATCAAGTCGGGAAGCGGCATTCACCCCAAACCGGACCTGGCGATCTTTTTCCAAACCAGGGCCATCGCTGAAGAATTTTTGACCCCACCGTTTGATCAGTTGGTGCGCATCGACGCCGCAAAAAATTTCAAAGTGGGCATGGATGGTCCGGATGAATTGGTCGTTTGGTTTGCGGCCACACTGACATTCATGACGACTGTGGGCTGGAAGAGCGGCACAGATATGGGCAACGGTGTGAAGCGTTACACCAATGGCACCAACGGCGGGCCGATATTCGTTTACGTCAAAGACGGCAAGATTGTGAGAATCACACCGATTGAATTTGATGATCAAGATGCGCCGTCGTGGTCGCTGAAGGCGCGTGGCAAAACGTTTACGCCGCCGCGCAAAACATCGTTGGCGGCACACGGCTTGGCGTTGAAGTCGAGCGTGTACTCTAAAGATCGTATTCTCTATCCCATGAAACGGGTGGACTTTGACGTGAATGGAAATCGCAACATTCAAAATCGCGGCAAGTCCGAGTTCGTTCGCATCAGTTGGGACGAAGCGCTCGATATCGTCGTGCAGGAAATCAAGCGCAGCAAAGCTGTCGGTCGCGGTGCGATCTTGGCCAATAGCGGCTCGCATCATCAGTGGGGCAACTTCGGTCACTACCTCAGCGCCTTCGGTCGGTTCATCAACTTGGTGGGCTGCACCAAGGTGATGGGCAGCCCCGATAGCTGGGAAGGCTGGTTCTGGGGTGCCATGCATCACTGGGGCAACAGCATGCGGCTGGGCACGCCCGAGTTCTACGGCACGGTTGAAGACTGCCTCAAAGAAGCAGAAATGATCGTGTTCTGGTCAAGCGACCCTGACAAGACCTATGGATATGAGGGAACCATTCGCCGCGCCTGGGCCAAAGAGCTCGGCATTAAAATGGTGCACATCGACCCTTATCTCAACCACACCGCTGCACACCTTGGTGGCAAGTGGTTTGCGCCCAAGCCCGGCACCGATGCGGCGTTGGCGCAAGCCTTGTGTCATGTCTGGATCGCCGAGGGCCTCTACGACAAAAAATTCGTCGAAGACCGCACCCACGGGTTCGATGAATGGAAGGCCTATATTCTCGGCATCGCCGATGGCGTTGCGAAGTCGCCTGAGTGGCAAGAAACTGAAACCAGTATTCCGGCACGAGAAGTACGGGCCTTGGCGCGCGAGTGGGGCCGCAAGAAAACCTATCTGGGTGCCGGCAGTTGGGGCTGTGGCCTAGGCGGGGCAGGGCGCGGGCCGATGGGTGCGCAATGGGCGCGCATGATGGCCATTTTGGGTGCGATGCAAGGTTACGGTCGCCCCGGTGTGAACTTCGGCAACTTGCAATTCGGCGCACCGGTCGATTTCTCGTTCTATTTTCCCGGCTACGCCGAAGGGGGTATGTCGGGCGAACTGACTCAAAGTGCCAATGCGGCCAACAACTACCAACGTATGCCGCACATCGTGACCATGAATTCGGTGCGGCAATCTATTCCGCGCAAGTTTATCCCCGAGGCGATTTTGGAGGGTAAGGCGGCAGGCTTTGTCACCGACGTCTCGACTGTGCAAGGCCAGTTCCAGCGCACCGGTTATCCGGCGGCGGGGCATGCCAAAATCGAGATGATGTACAAGTACGGCAGCTCGTCGATGGGGACACAGATCGACAGCAATCGATATGTGAAAATGTACCAGTCGGAAAAATTGCCCTTCGTTGTCAACCAGTCCATCTGGTGGGAAGGCGAGACCAGGTATGCCGACATTGTTTTACCGGCGTGCACGGTGTTCGAACATTGGGACATCGGCGAGTGGTACAATGTGGGTGCGGGCTACGTTCATCATATGTATTCGATGAATAATCACCGCGTGATCTCGATTCAGCACAAGTGTATTGAACCCTTGGGCGAATCAAAATCCGACCACGATATTTTCCTTGAGGTCATGAAGCGCCTTGGCATGGGCGCGATCTATTCAGAGGGCGGCAACACCGAGCTTGATTGGTGTAAGCGCGCGTTTGATTCCTCCGATATGTCTAAACACACGACTTGGAAAAAATTCCTCAAGAAGGGCTACTACGTCGTGCCGAATGTGCCCGAGGGCGCCCGCGCATCCGTTGGCAATCGCTGGTTCTATGAAGGCCGTGGCAAGGACACCCCTGAGCCTTATCCGCTGCCCGCCGATTACGTCGGCGATTGGGGTAAGGGCTTGCAAACGCCGACCGGCAAGTTCGAGTTTGTCTCTCAGACTCTCAAGAATATCGACGATAACCTACGTCCACCGCTGAACAAATATATACCTACGTATGAAGACCCGAAGCGCAACCCCAATTTGGTCGATTATCCTTTGCAGCTTCTCTCGCCACATACGCGCTATCCGTTCCACATCATGGGTGATGATCGCGGCAGCGCCATTCGCGACATCAAAGAGCATCGCTTGCGCGTTGACGGTCGTGAATATCTGACCGCCGTCATCAGCGCTGAGGACGCCAAAGCGCGTGGTATCAAACACGATGACCTGATCCGCCTGTGGAATCATCGTGGCTCGGTGGTGTGCGCGGCGTATGTGACTAATCGTGTACGCCCCGGCGTTGTTAGCGCATCGACGGCGTCAGCCGAATACCGCCCGGCCGGCGAGCCCGGCAATTCGACGGACCTGGGCGGATGCATCAATTTGCTGAACCCAAAAGAAAACATCACTGAACACACCCACAGCATTAAGCCCAATACAACGCTGATCCAGATGGAGAAATGGACAGGTGTCGATACGTGGCGTCGTGCGGAGGCCGTAGCATGAGTGCCAAATGGAATCTGATCGTCGACGTGGCGAAATGTGATAACTGCCGCAATTGCTTCTTGGCGACAAAAGACGAGCACATCGGCAACGACTTTCCGGGCTATGCCGCAGCACAGCCTGAGCAGGTGCATAACTGGGTCGACATTAAGCGCAAGGAGCGTGGCATCTACCCAATCGCCGAAGCGCATTTCATGCCGGTGATGTGCAATCACTGCGATGATGCGCCGTGTATGAAGGTGGCCAAGAACGGCGCTATTACCAAGCGGGCTGATGGCATCGTGATTATCGACCCTGAAAAATCCAAGGGGCAGAAGGCGATCGTGGATGCTTGCCCCTATGGTGCGGTGTTCTGGAACGAAGAACGGCAGATTCCGCAAGCCTGGATCTTCGATGCGCACTTATTAGATCAAGGGTGGACCAAGCCGCGCGTTGAGCAAAGCTGCCCCACCAGCGTGTTTCGCGCGTTGAAAGTTGACGACGCCGAGATGCGCCAAATCCAAGTGAAAGAGGGCCTGGACGTTTTACACCCTGAATTGAACACCAAACCTCGCGTTTACTATAAAAATTTGCACTTGATGACCACTTGCTTCGTGTCTGGGTCGGTGGTGGTTGATGTCAATGGCGTGGACGAATGTGCTGAGAACGTTGACGTGGTTCTGACGCGCAACGGCAGCGAAGTTGGGCGGACAAAAACCGATGTCTTTGGCGAATTCAAGATCGACAAGCTTGAGGCGCGAAGTGGTCGCTACGAGCTTAAGCTCAGCCTCGGATCAGCCCATAGCCTGTCAGCCCAAGTCGATATCGGCGATGAGAGCCCCTATCTCGGCGTGCTGAAACTCAAAGGCACTTAAAAGGCTGTAGAGCGTTTTAGGGCGAAGTGGATGCCGGTTCGCCCGCTCAAAACGCGACAAAACAAGAGTCTAGAGCGCGAAAATGATTCGATCAAAAGCTATCGCGCTCTAGGGATTATGGCTTCAACAACGTGCGTTCGATGTCGGCCAGAGCCTGCAAAGTGCCTGCCACGACCAAATCATGCTGCTGCTCTTGGCTAATCGTCGCGGCCCAATCTTCCTGATAGCCGCCGCCCGAGAATGACCCGAAATTCATGTGGATTCCGCCGGGGAGGGGGACCCAATGACTATCGCGGGGAAAAGTACCGCGCTGTTGCGTAAACGTCGGAGGTGGCGCGCCGTCGGGCGTCGCACGGTGGATGTGCCACACAGGCTTTGAGAAGTCTGCAAGACTGGCCATCGAGGGTGGATAGGAATCCCATATAACTACGCCAGCTACTGAATCAGGGTGTCGATTGGCGAACACCGCAGCTGCTGCGCCGCCGACCGAGTGGCCCGCGATCACCCAGTGCTGGATGTCTGCGTTCGCGGCTTCGACCTCAAGCGCGCGATCGGTACTGAGGATCGCGAGGTCAAATGGCATCTGAACTACAATCACGCGGTAGCCTTCCGCTGCGATGCGCCGCAAGGTCGGTGCGTAGCCGCGAATGTCCACGTAGGCCCCAGGATAGACGATCACACCTAGGCGCTCAGGTTTCTGAAGTGGTCGGAATGTGAGATAAGGTTGGGCGTCGACCCGAACGTCAGCCCCTGATGTCGCGGCGGCGCGTGCCAAAGGTGAAGCATCAGCATAGCGAGATGAACGCTGCTGCCACATTACACCAGCACTGAGAGCCACCAGTGCGAGAATGACGATCAGCGTCCAGCGGACCCAGCGCTTCATGTGCATGACACGTCAGCCTTTGGCCTGGGCGGCCGGGCGAATATCGTTGATGCCCCAAAACTCAAGCTCGCGTTCAAAGGTCCATAAAGGGTGAACACGCTCAAGATCAGCCAAATCTTCGGTGCTGGCGAAGTCGTAGCCATTGCCCTGCGCATGGTACCACTCAGCATAGCGCAGCGGATAAATCACTTCTTCCGAGAAGCGTGCCAGCAGTTTCATCAGCCACAGTGGAAATTGGCGATAGCGGAATTTCGTGCCGTGGCGATTACAGCGTTCAGCGATCTCGACAAGCTGATGGCCGGTCACAGCACTCGAGGCGATTGAAAGATTTTCGTTTGAGAATACCTCTGGGTATTCGAAGCACGTTCCTACCCATTTACCGATATCGCGGACGTCGACCCAGTTCACCAGGAAGTCGGGGTCGGTGATGCCAGAAATGTTGCCCTCGCGAATCATGGTGCGCGAAAGTTGCCCACCGCCTCGGAAGTGCTCCTGTGCGGTATAATCAACCCGGTGCATCGCGTAGTAATACGCAGGCCGGTAAATGCAGGTGACATTAATGCCCTGCCCCCGCAGAAAATTTGACAGACGCAGTTTTTGATCGATCCACCACGGAATCGGGGGCGCGTCATCGGCCACGCCAGTGACTTTGTCGGTCGGAAAAATCAACGTGATCACTTGCTTTACAGAAGGCGTTGCACGCAACGCTTCAAGTGCCGCAAGGACTTGGCGCATCACAACCGGGCGCCCGCCAACGGGATCGTTGCCGTGATTGGTGATCTTACCAGCACGGCTGGTATTGGCGGTGGTGTAAAGCACAACGCCACTACAGCCGACGAAAGCGCGGGTTAAAGTTTCAGCCGAATTCATATCCACGCCAGATTGCAGTGCCAGCAAACCCGGCGTGGTGCTTTCAGTCTTCTTGAGCAGTGCTTCGAGCCTTGCCGCAGCCTGTGTGCCGGGTGTGCGGTAAAGGGCGCGGACGCGAAAGCGCCCGGTCGCAACCAACTCTTCGACGATCGCATAACATTCCCAGCCGGTGGCACACGTCACCGCAATTTGAGGTAATTCCGAGATAGACGTGGGCTGAGGCTTTTGGGGCCGCTCCGCTTTGCGCGCAAGCAAGGCGTCGACCAATCGCTTGTTATTGGCTTTGATGGCTTGCTGAGCAAGCTTAACGGCTGTGTCACGGTTCATGATGATGCAAGTGTGCGCTGGGTGCGGTTATAGGTACATCGCTGCTAGGTAGGGTTGACCCCTGTGTGGTCAGACGTGCTCAGTGCGGCCGCACGGGCGCGTCATCCTTGGTGGTGATGGTTACCCCAGGCTGGCTCTGGCCCGTGGCAATGGCTTTAAGGGACTCGACCGTGGCGAGGTGGCAGTAGCTCTGGCCCTTAAGAAATTCGGGCAGAAACATGGTGATCCAGCTGTCATAGTCTTGGTAGAGGCCAGGCGAGGCCACATGGGTCGTACCGTCCGCGCCGCGATAAATTGTGCGGAAATCTTTAAGGTAAGCCTGCCCGCTGATGAATGGTTCATCACGATCAATGATGAATTCCATAACACGCGCGGCAGCATCGGTATTGTTTTCGCTTCGAAGTTCATCAGCTGCCTGTTGTTGCAGCATACGGGCAATGTCAGGGCAGAACAGTTGATCGCCAGCAGCACTGGCTCCGTAGGTTGCGCGTAAATGTGCGGCAGTTTTCATTTTGCAAGACACCACAATCGGCATACTTCCAGCGTAAGTCACAACTTGATAAAGCCGCAGTGGTTTGATGCTTGGCTTCGAATGCCGGTACGAGGGCATGTCATCGAAAATCGTGTTTTCCCCAACCTGCGTTGTCGATGCGAGCCCCTGCTGAACCCAAATGCAAAACTGCGGTGATGTACTTGGCTGTCGTGCCTGCGCCAATGTTGGTGCCGTTTGAGAACTCGCTGCCATCGGTGTCAGAGTGGCTGCCATCGTGATGGCGGCAACGCGCAGCAATGTCTGGGGTGCTTGGGTCATGTCGGGCCTGAAGCTCTGTGCAGAAAAGGTCTGCTAAAATGGCACAGTTTCTGAAATTTAGTCAGGAGTTTTAGGTCAAGAAAGTCGAAGGGTCGACCTTTGATGGCCCGCCGCGTTCATTGTGAACATACTCGACATTATTAACTCGTTCGCGCACCTTCTCGCGGTCAAGACCCTTCGACCACGTGGTCGCAAAACCGCGCGGAAAGTTCTCATCACCATCGCGCGCGCCATTCGCCGACCACATGACCGGGAAAAGAGGCCCCGCAGGTTTTTCACCTTGAATCATCTCATCCCAGCTCACACCTGCTAAATTGACACAGTCTGGTCGCGGGTCCCAGGTGATGTCGTCACCAAAGACTCGCACCGAGACAGCCAAGCGCCAAGAGTCGGTCGGATTGCCGCTCGAATAATGGAGGCAGCGCGGATGGACAACAAGCATGTCCCCCAGTTCCATATCCCATGTCAGGAAGCGCACGCGCGGGTCGCTGCGCAACGCTTCGCAGTCGGGATGAGAAACGCGGTCGGGTGGTTGGATCATCTTGCGCGCGTTGGAAGAAAATAACCAATACCGCGCATCGCTTTTGAACGAGCCAGCGATGCATTCAAGCGAGTTAGCTTTGACAATGGGGGTTAATGGAATCCACAAAGATGGCACCATCACGCCGTCCACGGGCCAGCCCATGCGGTCATTGTGCCAAACCGTTTTGCTTTCTGACTTCGGCGTCTTGGCAAAAATTTCGTCAAAGAAGAACCGGACCTGGCTCGACTTCAGGGTGCGGCCACAAGCCTCACCGAGTGGTGACTCCAGGATAAAACGTCGAAATTCTGGAATGCGGCGCGTCATATAGCGGTTAGGGAAAGTTGGCAGCAACCCAAAATCTTCTTTACCTACCATGATCCGCTCAACGAACGGCCTTAACAGATTGATCCAGTCTTGGTCGAAAACCTTACGCAAGCAAACAACGCCGTCCCGGGCATAAGTATCCATGTCGTCTTGCGAGATCGGTCGAAGGGGCTGCTGATTGAACGACATGCTAATAGCTCCTGAAATTTCTCTTAGGGCCGGATGCGCGGTAAAGCAGCTTGGGCTCCGTGGTCAGGGGCATACCGCAAGGTTACGCATGACGTCCCATTAGATTAGCAACACAAATTAACGACTGACACTAATATGTTTAGTGTGTTGGGCTATGCATACCATGCATATGACCCCAATGGCCGTCTTCGCATAGCATTTGAGGTGCTGCATCTTATGGCAAGAAAAGTCTGTCACAACGGCGTGATTGGTCCGATGCTGGCGTCACGATTGAACAAGATAGAACAGCGCGTGTTGAGGCTTATCAGTGATGACGATATTCACAAACTTTGAAGTGAACGCTGCTTGGCGGTGGTTTCCGGTGTATGCGGCCACGCTCGTCATGCTGAGTTTACCAGCTCGTACAGAAGTGCTTCGATTAGCGGTGTCAACGCCAGCCTTAACAAAAGGTGACCCTTTCGCACGTTATACTGGAGGCAGCGTTAAATCTGCTCTGTTCGACGGCCTTACCCAGATATCATTGAGCGGCGATGTTACCCCGGCAATTGCGGTGCAGTGGACGGCACTGAGCGACACTGAATGGGTCTTCCGCTTGCGACCGGGTGTGCAGTTTCACAATGGCGTGCCATTGACCGCGGCTTCTCTTGTGGCGTTGTTCGATTATCTGCGCAGCCCTGAAGCAAAAAAGGATTGGATGGCCCAGCTGGTCGCAAACGTAAAATCAGCCCGCGCGATAGATGCTCTCACTCTTTCTATTGTTACCGTCGCGCCAGACCCACTGTTGCCGCGCCGAGTGAGCGAACTCAACATTGTTGACATTGCCGCCTGGCGAAAGGCAGGGGCTGTCGCGTTTTCCGAAAACCCTGTCGGGACCGGGCCCTATAAGATTGTGTCGTGGGGACCGAACGCGAGCAACATTCAGTTCGCAGCCGTCAGCACCGCCTGGCGTCAAAAAAATAACGTAGATACCGTAGAGATGAAAGTTCTCACCGATGGGACAAGGCGTGTCCAAGCGCTTCTGTCAGGCGAGATTGATGTGGCGGTCAATCTTGATCCCGACGGGGTGGAGCTGCTGAAAGAAGCCGGAATGAAAACAATGGTGCTGCCTAACCCCATTGTAGTCGGTATCGGGCTGAAGACGGTGGGCGCGGCTCAGTCCCCCATTCTCGATGTTCGCGTTCGTCGCGCGCTGAATTATGCTGTAAATAAAACGGCGATCTCCCAGCAAATATTAAATGGCCTTATGCCGGTCGCCAGCCAGGGTGCGACCCCAGGTGTGACCGGGTACAATCCTGAGCTTGCGCCTTATGCGTTCGATCCGGCAAAGGCGCGCGCACTGCTTTCCGAGGCCGGATACCCGAATGGCTTTGCAATGGTGATGGGGGTCTGGACGGGCCAGGTGCCCGGTGATGCCCAGATGTTCCAGCAAGTGGCGCAGGACTTAGCTCAGGTCGGCGTCAGGGTTGAACTTCGCATACTTCCATTTCCTGATTTCAGTCGTCGCCTGCTCTCTGGAAGCTGGCAAGGGATAGATGCGTTTTCAATTAACTGGAGTAGCCGCAGTATGTTCGACGCACTGCCAACGCTTGAAGGTTACTCCTGTGGGCGATTGCCTGCGCCATTTTTCTGCGATCCAGACGTAGACCGTGCCATTGCCAGCGCGCGCTACGAGATGAATCCCACGTTGCGTCAGCGCAAACTTCAGGCGGCCATGGCGACTGCTGTAGCATCAGCGCCTTCAATTTTCCTCGTTAACTATGCCGACGTGGTTGCGATGCGGCCAAATATCAAAGGTTACGAAGTTCGCAGCGACGGAATATTATTTGAAAAAATTTCTATAGAGCCCGCGCACTGAAGTTCACTCGTAACCTACCGTAATGCATTTTGCTTATGAATTACTTTGAATTATGCATTTTACTTTCTCGCAACAATGCTTTGATCTGACCGCAGGAAGAAAACATGCCCGCACTCTTGATCGCCGACATTAATGTTCAAGATGCTAATGAATATTCCGAATACCGCGCAGCAAATCCCGGAATTATCAAAAAATTTGGTGGCCGTTATCTTGCTGTAGGTGGTGACGTTCGTGTGATTGAAGGCGACTGGACTCCGAGAAGAGTTATTATTATCGAGTTTCCTGATATGGCTGCCATCACCGCATTTTATGAATCGCCTGAATACATTCGGCTTCGGGAAATTCGCTGGAAAAGCGCTGATTCTCGATTGGTGGCGGTTGAGACCGCGGCTGCTGCAAAGTAAAAACCTTTAGTTATCAATACCGAGAAAGTGCTCTATGCTTAATCTTGAGCGTTAAAACGAGATCGGTGAAACCTGATTTCTAACGGAGCCGCGCCATGAAACGTCGATCACTGATGCAGGCGCTGTCGGTCATTGCTGGCGCGGTTGGTTTGTCGGAATCTGGTGGCGCAAAAGCCGCGCACGCCGCAGCGCCAGGTTTTGCCGGTGACGTGGAACGCCGTGGGACGATTGGCCGCCTCGAACGCCTCCCTTCCCTTGACCTTGAAAGTCGCCAAGATTTCCTGGCCGAGTTTCGATCATTTAGCCAACGTGAGATCGGGCGCGCGGCCGCGGCGCGTGTTGACAAGCTGTTTCGTGAACGCGGCCTCGACCCTCAAGCCGACCCGACCTTGGAGCAAGTTTTATCTGTGGTCGGAGATGACCCATTAGTCGCGACGAGCATAAGAACTTGGCTCAGTTGTCAGCAAATGACGTGGTCAACATTAGCCGAAGAGTTTCACGCAAATGCGGATGTGTACTTGTCAGAAATGGAAGCGGCCGACAACAGCGGGCCGGGAAAATTGGAACTCAATCCCAATATGAAAATCCCTGACTACGCTAAACATGAAATACATTTGCAACCAGGTGGTTATGTTGGCGATCCGTTCGCAGGGCACATATATCACTACGGCACCAATAATTTTTATATTAACCGCAATAACCAGGATGAGGTTCTCATCAATTTTGCGCAAGCCGTTCCGAAGCCCCAGGACGGCAAGGTCTTACGTATCCTTGAGCTTGGGTGCAGCGTCGGTCAACTCACTGTCGCCTTAAAACAGCAATACCCTAATGCTGAAGTTTGGGGAATCGATGTCGGCGGGCCGTTGGTACGCTACGCTCACATGCGCGCGGTCGACCTTGGGGTTGATGTGAATTTCGCGCAACGGCTGGCCGAGGATACGAAGTTCCCCGATCAGCATTTTGACATTGTGACGTCGTATATTTTATTTCACGAGATGCCGGCCGCTATTTCCCGGCAAGTCGTCCGCGAGGCTCATCGTGTGTTGCGTCCCGGCGGCGTCTTTTTCCCGATTGATTTCTATACTGGTTCAATACCGGTAACCAAGAACGCATCTCAAAAGCTGCGCCACTGGTGGGATCACCGTTGGAATAACGAGGTTTGGTGGAACGAATACGCATCGCTGGATCTTGCCGCGGCGATGGAAGACGTTGGGTTCAACGTCAATCGCAACGGACCTCGTGCGTGGATTGGGACGTCAAACCTACTCGGCACGCGCTCAGCTTAGACCGTTACGTCTAGATCCAAGCTTTTGAATAAAATCACGGAGGCCCCCATGGCCAACAGCACCAAATCAGACCGGCAAACATTCGCATCCGACTATATCAAAGGCGATACGGATAACGCTGTCTTCCTGGGTAACGCACACATCGACAACCTTATGGCCGTTGTTATTGCTTTGGGATCTGAAATCTGGACGGATCGCCAACGGATGCGAATCGTTGAGAAGCTTTTAGCAACCAAAGGCAATAACAACGGCCATAAGGTTGTCGATGTGTGCGTTACCCAGGAAGACAGCGTT
>JANLSL010000679.1:0-5373 GCA_031362385.1 Alphaproteobacteria bacterium
TGCCCAGGTAGCTTGTCGTCAATCTCGAAGGAAGATCCGGCCACATATGTTTTATGCTTCAACGCAAAGTCTTGAAGTAATTCAAGCTCTGGGCCTGGGTAGCGAATTGCGAGGCGCTGGAGTGTGAGTGGCGATCGATAACCGTGGCCGCCCTGCCCAGTCATGAAAAACTCGCCAAAGACAACAAGGCGCACCGCAGGATTTGAGGCCAAACGCGCCGGCAACTTCATAGCCTCAAGAATATTTTCGCGCCTGACATCATCGACGTTGCTTTCGCGTTGGATAATTTTCTTGATGTTCTGGGTCAGCAAAACATCGTACTGCGTCACAGCACCAACGGGAGACGGAGGGGCTTCATTTGAAATCGCAAGGCGGCGTTTTGCCTCGCCAACCCATGACTCAGCCGACTTCGGCTGCGCTGCAACCGAAGGGTTTTTCTTTGATAATTTTTTGTAACCATCGGCGAATAGGTTCGCCCGCAGATGCAATGGTTGAACTGAAAAAATGGCGTGCCGGCGGCGACGAAGTTTCTCGATGTCCAAGTCTGGGAAAATTGCGCGCTCTTGGGTTTGTGCTTCAGTGCCCTTCGCCATCCAGTCGACCAAACCTGAGGTGACGGGGCGATGTTCCCCGTCCGAGCCAACAGCAGCTGAAGCCGTCGCAATATAAGCTGTGTTCTCGAATGCTCGCGCAATACGCGCATTCCGGCGCGCGACAAAAAGGTGGTCGCTTAACTCGGTTGTCGGATTCAGAATAATCTCAGCACCAGACCACACCAAACTGCGTGCAAAATGCGGGAACAACAAATCTTCGCCGGCCAAAATTCCAATCTGACCGATGGGTGTGCGTGCAACTGGAAAACTTGCTGCTGCGCCAAGCAAAGATGCATCGCCATCGGTAAAACCGTAAATCAGCGATGGCGATATCTTCGGCATCGCAATCAGTGTTTGGCCTTGCGGGTCGAGCAGGAAACCAATGGTTCGATTTCCTTGGTCAATTTGGTCACACGTACGCGCCGCACCGGCAATATAGGCCTCCGATTTCTTCGCAATCGCGCCAATGCAGGACGTCAGGTCCGAAAGTGTTGGTAGCTTAGAAACAGATTCTGAAAGCGGCAGCAAGAGTAAGGGATGGGCTTGGTCGAGCGGGTTGCGCCGCCGCCAAGCATTCACCAGCGCCAAGGCTTCGGCTTCGAGATCTTTTAAGTTCTCTGTCGACCAAGACTTTTGCGAAATCACCAACATCCCACGCACTCCTTTGGCGCTGCATTTCCACAAAATGAGAGTAAATGGCGGAAAAGGGTCATTGGCTAGGCCTTGCGTTTGTTTAATCGGCCAGCGATTATTGGTTTGGCCTGCTCAGCGGTTACACCGATTGCAACCCCACAGGTAGGGAACGCGGCGCCGCATGACCAAGATTGAGCCGTTGGAAGGTTTGGAGCGCGCACTGGTAGTATTGCGCGTGCTCAACCAATATGGCGGCGCAACGATTTCAGAGCTCGCACGATTGGCCGATATGCCGCGCGCAGCCGTCAACCGATACATCGTTACATTCATCAAATTGGGATATGTTTTCCAGCCAAAGTCTGGCCGCGGCTTGCGCGTCAGCGCCAAGGCAATGGAACTGTCCCGTGGCGCGCGCACGGATGACTGGATTACAACCCAAGCCTATCCTGAAATGACCGTATTATGCCGCGACATTGGCTGGCCTATTGGCCTTGAAAGCATCATGGCTGCACGACTGGCCATTTTGGCCAATACTGATGCGGTTTCACCTTTTGTGGCCAAGCCATTCGATACGCAAGTCACATTTCCGTTGGTTGGTCGCGCGGCGGGTCATGTATTACTCGCGTTCACAAGCCCGCAGGCCCGTAATGACCTGATCGGACTCGCACTTACAGACGACCCAGGTTTGTTAGCCCGCGCGGGCCTCACAACCAGAAAATTAACGGCAAAGCTGATCGAGGTTTACGAGCGCGGTTATGATACGCAACGCGTTGCACGGGCCAATTGGGTTGTGCTGGCCGTACCCGTTTTGACCGCGGGCCAGGCACGCTTCTCGCTTTCGGTTCGCTTCAAGTCGAACGCACTGCCGCTTGAACAGGCCGTGTCAAAGTTCCTACCGAAACTTGTCAAAACGTCATTGCACATCGCCAAGCGCATGGCTGGCTTTAATCAATCGGTGGACCAAGGCGATTTGTAGCCTACTCCGTTTAATCGATCAGCGAGCAATTCGATGACACCCATTGGACTTAAGGCCGAGGTACGCATAATTAAAAAATGAGCGGGCGGTTTAAGCGTATTGCAGGAGCAATGGCCTTGAGTGTTGGCAAAACAACGCGTTCATTTCTGATCGTCAGCGCTTTGCTTGTGGCTTGTGCAGATTTGTATTTTAGCCAAGCGCGAAGCGAAACTTTGACGATTGCCGCTTCTGGCCGCCCACCAGGTCTGGGAAATCCTTACGCATCAATGGCCACAGGCGGCGTTCATGCCTGGGGCTACATGTTCGATGCGCTGACGATACTGGCAGACGACGGCAGCGTCGCGCCAGGCCTGGCTGTCCAATGGGAAACAGTCACCCCAACACGCTGGCGTTTTCAACTGCGACAAAATGTCCAATTTGCAAATGGAGCGCCCTTCACTGCTGCGACAGTCGAGGCAGTCATCAAGATTCTGCAAGCGCCCGAACTTGCGACACTGTACTCGGCTAATGAAGCACGAGCGATTGAGAGTGTATCGGTTGTCGATCCCTATACCGTTGACATTGTAACCCGTGTTCCGGATGCCATTCTCGACCGCCGACTCAGCCATATTTACATGGTCCCCGAGCAAAGATGGAAGGAGATGGGTCAAGAGCGCTTCGCGATGGAGCCCGTCGGCTCAGGCCCCTATCAATTGATCGACTGGGGCATGAAGAGCGGCCGATACGAATTGAAACGCAATTCCACATCGTGGCGCAAGAGCCTGGATGTTGACGTCATCCGCTTTCAAGTGTTGCCGGACCCGACATCACGAGAGCAGGCCCTTGTGTCAGGGCAAGTTGACCTGTCGTACAACATCGGTATCGACAACCTCACTTCACTCAAGGAACATGGTTTTAAAGTTGTGGCGCGTGAACGCAGCCCTGTTGAAGGCATCGCATTGCCCAACATAAATCCGAAATCACCTTTGGCCGATGTGCGCGTGCGCAAAGCAATGAACCATGCCATCAACAGAGAAATGATTGCTTCAACGTTGATGCAAAATGCCGCACGACCCAATTCCCAGGGCGTGCTGCCGGATATGTTTGGGTACAACCCTGACATTCGTGGTTTTTCTTATGATCGCGATTTAGCGGTGCGTCTGCTGACAGAGGCAGGATACGAAAAGGGTTTTGACCTGATTTTAACCGCGCGACTGGAAGGCAAGGGCCCTGAATGGGCCGCCATTTACCAGTCAGTCATTCAAAGCCTCTCGGCCATTGGAATTCGAGTCACGTTACGGACCGTGCCATCTCAAGAGTGGCTAAAAATGTGGAATACCGGTGACTGGAATGGTGCCGATATGATTCCGTTTAGCTGGACATCAACCTACCGGGATGCGGGTCGCGCCATTGAAACCGTATCATGCGCAAAGACCGGGCCTTTTTTCTGCGCCCCAGAATTGATGCCGCGCATTACTGCTGCCAGCCAAGAGCTAAATTCTGAAAAGCGGCGCAAGGATCTTCAACAGCTACTGGTCGATCTTCAAGATCTAGCCCCCGCTTTGAATCTATTTCCCCAAGTTGAAACCGTAGCTTATCATTCGCGCATTCAAAGCCTTCCCTTTGAGGCAGGTTACTATCGCCTTGAACGCGCCCTAGTGAAAAAGTAGCTGCTAGGTTAACGCGGTAAAAGCCGATGAGAATAACAAATCTGTTCGCGCCGCATTTGATTGGCGAACAAATGCAATACAGATTTGTGTTTGCCCTCATTATCCTTGCCGGAATATTCCAATCACAGGGTGCAAATGCGCAGACACCCTTCCGGGATTGCCCGTTTTGCCCCGAGATGGTGCTCATTCCTGCCGGTGCGTTTACGATGGGTGCGACTAAAGCAGAAAATGTGCGCGAAGAGTCGCCTGAACGCTACATCGGCTGGGAAAGCCCCTTACATTCAGTCACCATACCACGCGCTTTTGCCGTCGGTGTTGGCGAAGTCACGCGCGGAGAGTTTGCGCGCTTCATTGACGAAACGAGGCACGTGATCAGTGGTTGTGATATTGCAAATGGCAACAATTGGGATTCTCGCCCAGACAAGTCGTGGCGCGATCCTGGGTTCGCGCAAGATGAAACACATCCTGTTGTTTGCGTGAACTGGGCTGATGCCAAGGCCTATGCAGATTGGCTCGCCAGAGCGACAGGCAAACCTTACCGCTTGTTGTCAGAAGCCGAGTGGGAATACATGGCACGCGCTGGAACTGCGACAGCTCGATTCTGGGGTGATGGGCGCGATGATGCCTGCCGCTTCGCCAATGTTCCCGACATGACCAATGCCGCCACGACGGGAAACGCCAAAGACACGTTTCGGTGCGCTGACGGTCATGTCTACACATCACCCGTAAAATCATTTCAACCCAACGCCTTTGGCGTTTACGATTCAATCGGCAATGTTTGGGAGTGGGTCGACGACTGCTTTCATGACAGTTATGTTGACGCACCCACCGATTCATCTTCATGGGAACCTCATAACGAATGCTTGTACCATGTCGCCCGTGGCGGATCGTGGAACCCTCGATTGCCGACTCAACTTCGCAGCGCCGCACGTGGCCGCGTAACAAGTACGTTGCGGAATTCAAACCTTGGGTTTCGCGTGGCCGTAACGCCTTAGTTTTACTGCTTACCTGATTGTCAAAGGATCCCCGTAGATGACCGAACTGTTACGTTTGCCAGCTGCAGCGAGATTTATTGCTGAAATGCGAAGTATGTTCGCTTCAACCCCAGACTTGCAATTACGCTGGGAGGCGGCGCGCAAGCTCTTAGCCGAGATGCTGCGTGACCCAGAGGTCAAACTGCATTCGAAGACGTGGCCAGACAGCCCCGCACTCCTTGGACTTGATGGCAAACATGGCAACCTCTTGCTGTATGAAGACCCCGACTGGGGCTTTTGCATCAATGCGTTGATCAAAAAGCCAACCGCCAAGACCACCATTCACGATCATGGTGTGTCATGGACACTGTATGGCGTTATTGAGGGCGGTGAAGATG
The DNA here is from genome assembly GCA_031362385.1 of Alphaproteobacteria bacterium. Taxonomy (GTDB): domain Bacteria; phylum Pseudomonadota; class Alphaproteobacteria; order Rhodospirillales; family Rhodospirillaceae. Next base: position 5,224 of record JANLSL010000679.1, read on the forward strand.
TCGCACGGTTCGAACGCACTGACGGCGGCGCACCAGGAGATTTGCCAAAGAAGGCGGCCGTGCGCGAGACATTGCCCCCGAAACGGCACAAGATCGGGCTGAGCATCGCACCACCGACTGAGCGCATCCGTCCACTCGCGCGCCCGGCTC
>JANLSL010000688.1:0-1514 GCA_031362385.1 Alphaproteobacteria bacterium
GCGTTGCGTTGCCGTCACGCCGTCGGATTTAGCACCGGTGATGGTCGCACTTGAAGCCAGCATGGTCATCAAGAATGCCAAAGGCGAACAAGTCATCCCGGCTGATAAGTATTTTATTGGCCCTGCCGTTGAGATCACGCACATGACGGTGCTGCGCCCCGGTGATATTTTGACGGCCATTCGAATTCCGTCGAAGTGGGCGAGCTCAAAGTTCTATTTCGAAAAAGTCGCTGACCGCAACACGTGGGACTTCGCCCTGGTTAATGTCGCCACCGCCATGAAAGTTGGCGCTGATGGAAACATTCAAGACATTCGTGTGGTGTGTGGTGGGGTTGAGTGTACGCCGCGCCGGCTGACGGCGGTTGAAGACACCGTCAAGGGCAGTCCAGCCACGGCAGATACTGCCAACTTGGCTGGCCCGGTTGCCTCACGTGGGGCGACAGCGCTGAACTTTAATCACTTCAAGATTCCCCTGATGGAGAATCTGGTACGCCGGGCTATTCGCGGCGCATAGCAGATGGATTTTTTTCGATACACCCGCGATACCTACGGCCAGCAAACCCTGCAAGGGATCTCATTTGATCTGTTATGGGTGTTCCTGGGCATGGCTGTCGTTTTCATCATTGCCCATGCCATCTATATGAAGATGGCCGCCCGGCGATAACAAACGCGTCCCTGATGACGTCACTGGTTCTTATGAGCACCCAAACGCAAATTACGCGCCATAAACTCGTTGATCGCATTTTCCATTGGGCGATGGCGGCCAGCATGTTTGCGCTGCTGATTACGGGCCTCTCCGTTCCGCTGGGCTTGAAGTTTGATTGGCTGCTAATTCATTGGATCGCCGGATTAATTTTAATCGCGGTGGTCATTTTTCACATTGTGCGCGCCAGCTTTTGGCAACACCTCGCGTCGATGTGGATTGGGGTTCGCGATATTGCGCAAACCGTAGCGGCATTAACCGGTGGCCCGGTGACAAAGCCAGGGAAATACTCAGTCGCACAACGATTGATGCATCATGCGGTGACAGTTTTCTGTCTTGCCGTGATTGTGACGGGCGTGTTGATGCTCAAGAAGGTCGACACACCGATTTTGGCGCGCGATCCCTATTGGCTGTCAGCCGAAGTGTGGGGCCTCGTCTATGTTATTCACGGGCTTGCGGCGTTGGTTTTTGTCAGCATGATCATTGTGCACATTTATTTTGCAGTGCGGCCAGAGAAGCTGTTCTATTTACGTTCGATGATTTTCGGTGCAATCACCCGCCAAGAACGTAACGACAATCATGACCCCGCGCTGTGGTCTGGCGAGGAAAAGTGATGACATCATCAGGAGCAAGCCCTTTACGCACCGCGATCAGCACAATCGAAGCCAGTTATGAATTTATGCTGGCCTATGCGGCCCAGGGGCGCGATGACGAATCGCGCGATACCTCGCCTTCTATTCGCACTGTGCTGACCGAGCTAAGTCAGGCGATTGGTGCGCTTGAAGCGCATTTACGCGCCGCGCTGACGACG
>JANLSL010000046.1:0-10950 GCA_031362385.1 Alphaproteobacteria bacterium
CGCGCCTCGAAGCCTGCCACGTCGGCGCGTTTGTAAGCCGCATCCATCAGCTCAGCATAGCGCCCTGAGTCGTACTTATGGCCCAGCGCTGTTTTGAACGGGAATTCTTCTGGCCGGATGAAATTCTTCCGACGTAACTCAGCAACCGGAATACCCAGCTCGCGGGCAGCTTTATCCACCAATCGTTCCATTAGGTACGCCGCTTCGGGCCGCCCGGCACCACGGTACGCATCAACTGGCGCGGTGTTGGTCATCACCACTTTCACATCAACATAGGCCGCCGGCGTGCGGTAAGCACCCACCAACATGGCGCACCCGGCCATGGTCGGAATCGCAGCGCCATACTGCGACAAATAAGCTCCCACGTTGCCCAAGGACGACACCCGCAAGCCCAAGAAAATGCCATCTGTGTCGACCGCTAGTTCAGCGTGGTTCACTTGGTCGCGGCCATGGGCATCGTTCAAAAAACTCCCCGCACGATCGGCCATCCACTTGACCGGCTTGCCGTAAAGTTTGGTGGCGACCATGCAAACAATCGGCTCGTTGAACAAAAAGTTTTTCATACCAAAAGCACCGCCCACATCGGGGCTGATGACGCGCACTTTATCCATCGGCACATTGAGTATGTTTTTTGCAAACCAGTCACGCAGCTTGTGGCTGCCTTGGCTGCCTTGCGTCAGGGTGTAGCGCTCGGTTATGGCGTCGTACTCGGCGATTGCGCCGCGCGGCTCTAGTGCGGTAGGCGCAATACGGTTATTGACCAAGTCAATTTTCACAACTTTGTGGGCTTTGTCGAAAGCAGCTGTGGTGGCCGCCTCATCGCCCAGCTGCCAATGGGTCCACACATTGCCGGGGGCTTGGGCGGCGTGGACCAAGGGCGCGTTTGGTTTGATGGCATCGTGCAAATCCACCACGGCGGGGAGTTCGCGGTATTCCACTTCAATCAAATCCGCAGCGTCTTTGGCGTTTGCTAATGTATCGGCAATCACGGCGGCCACGGGTTCACCCACATAGCGCACCCGACCGCGCGCCAACGCCGGGCGGGCAGGGGCCACCACGGTGCGCCCGGTTTTGTCGGGCGGTACGGCCAGGTTCAAAATGTCGCCGATTTTCAGTGCATCCAGGTCAGCGCAGGTCAGCACCCCCACCACGCCGGGGGCCGCTTTGGCGGCTGCGGTATCAATCGAAACGATGTCAGCATGGGCTTGGGTGGAATGAAAAATGTGCAAATACAACTGGCCCGGCTTGTTGATGTCGTCGGTGTATTGGCCAGCCCCGGTCAGGAACCGCTTGTCCTCCACCCGGCGCACCGCTTGGCCCAACCCAAAATTACCCATCCGCAAAACCCTCAACATCAAGCTTAAATTGATGGCCCAACATAACGCTCGGCTGAGCAGTTTCAACACATTGATTTGCCAGCCTGCCAACTCTAACCTAGTGGAGCGGATCTGACATTCGCTCCCCATTTTTGCCCAGCACTGAGAGGCGAATGTCAGATCCAAAGCTCCACTAAAGTATATATATACCTAGTGGTTCTCATGATTCTAACATTCGCAAATCAGCCCAGTGAAACGGGATGCGAATGTTAGAATCGAACCACTAGGCCTATCAAAACCTATTTACGATCAAGGACTCCGCCCATGAAAATCAGCTTTGCCAAACTTGCCCTTCCCGCCACCGGCACGGTGGTGATTGGCCTTACTGAGGGCGCGAAACTGGGCCGCATTGGCATCATGCTCGACCGGCGCGCCAAGGCAGCGTTATCGCGCGCCATGACCGCCGCCGAGTTCAAGGGCAAAAAAGAGAGTGTTGTGGTTATTCCGGCACCCTCTGGCGGCAGGCTGAAGCGCGTATTGATTTTGGGTTTGGGCCCTGCCAAAAGTTTTGACGCCGCCACAGCTGAAAAAACGGGCGCTGTACTTTTTTCGCACATCAGCAGCGATGAAACCGTCACCGTGCTGCTGGAAGGCTTGCCCGATGCCGCCACCTCGGCGGCGCGCATGGCATCGGGTGCCACTCTCAAATCATACCGCTTTGATAAATACCACACCAAGCTTGAAAAAAACGCCAAACCGAAAATCAAAACGCTGACGCTGCAAACCGACGACCCAACGGCTGCAAAAAATAAGTACGCACCGCTTTCAGCCATCGCCGAAGGTGTGTTCTTCACGCGCGACTTGGTGACTGAACCGCCGAACGTGATTTACCCTGAATCATTCGCCGCCAAAGCCAAAGAGCTGGTGGCCGATGGCGTGAAGGTGGAAGTGCTGGGCGTCAAAGAAATGACCAAGCTGGGCATGGGCGCGTTGCTGGGCGTGGGGCAGGGCAGTTTGCGCGAGTCCAAGTTACTCGTCATGCACTGGAATGGCGGGCGCGACAAAAATTCCAAACCCTTGGCCTTCGTGGGCAAAGGCGTGTGCTTTGATTCAGGTGGCATTAGTTTGAAGCCCGGTGCTGGCATGTGGGACATGAAGTGGGACATGGCCGGTGCAGGTGCGGTGACCGGCGTGATGCGCGCCCTGGCCCGGCGCAAATCACCCGCGCATGTCATTGGCCTGTGTGGCTTGGTTGAAAACATGCCCGATGCCGGGGCCCAACGCCCCGGTGATGTCGTTACCTCAATGTCGGGCCAAACCATTGAAGTGCAAAACACCGATGCCGAAGGGCGGCTGGTGTTGTGCGATGTGCTCACCTATGTGCAACAAAAATACCAACCGCGCGCGATTGTTGATCTGGCCACGCTGACCGGTGCCATTGTGGCCGCGTTGTCAGAACACTACGCGGGTATTTTTTCCAACAACGATGAACTAGCTGCGAATCTCATCAAGGCGGGCCAAGATGTGAACGAGCGGTTGTGGCGTTTGCCGATGGGCGAGGAATACGACAAAGACATTAAGTCGCACATTGCCGATATGAAAAACATCGGCGGCGGCAAAGCGGGCGCGATCACCGCCGCACAATTCCTTCTACGGTTTATCAAAGACACACCCTGGGCGCACTTAGATATCGCGGGCGTGGTGTGGAACGACAAGGGGACGGCTTTATCCGGCAGCGGTGCCACCGGGTACGGCGTGCGGTTGTTGGATAAGTTTGTGCAAGAGAATTATGAATGAGCAGGAGCGATGCTAGGCGAGGGAGTGAAACTCACGAGCCTTAGCCGCAGCCCGCGCAATCCGAAGGAAGGCAGCTAGACGCGGTGATGACGGTCTTGTGGCCAAAGGCCATGAGCTTAGAATTCAACCGCGAGCCCCCCGGAGGGGAGGCAGCTAAACGCCTTTGTGTTAAGCATAATACTCAGCCTGCGAGTTCGCTGATAGGAATGTAGCTAAACTCTGAGGGTGTTGTCGCGGCCTGTACAGCACGACGGAAGGAAGATAATTAAGTGTAAACTCAAGTTTTCCAGTTCCGTCTATCAATTACCGTTCTTAAATCGAACCTTTCGCGCAAGTCTCTCGGAAATCTTGTGTTTATTAGAGAGACCGGCGCTTGGCTGACCCGTTCTATTTCTTCGATAAATTTTATGGTGTCTTTGTTTAATTGCTCAAAACGTCGTGCGTGTTGATTCTCTGCAGATAAATAATCGGCAAATGTGAGAGCAATATCTGTAGGTGTATTTAGCAAGCATGATTTTCTAAGCAGTTCCCAATCAAACCATCCGACACGCCTGTCTCTTCCGGTAGTTGATGTTTTCTCTGCGTTTTTGACATCGTCGGGCAAGAGGCCAGCCATATTTGCTACAGTCTCAAACTGAGTCTCATGCTTCAGCGCCCCTGAAGTCTTGTTGTCTTTTCCTTTTGGGTCCGCAACTCTAATAGGTGTCGGGCGGATTACCATAACGACACGACGTACACGATTCGGCGAAATGCCAGCTTCTGCTAAACATCCAGCCACATTTGTGTCGCGTGAAGTTACGTAAGGGTATTCGCCATGATAGATACTAAGCGCGCTGCCTTGTGTGCCCTCCAGAAGGATGCTTTTCCCTGAGCGGTAGGCTATTTCTAGTCTACTTAGTGTGCTCCCTCGATAGCGAGGAGAATCGCCGACATATTTATTTAACTCCGGAATATCACGAGCCAGTTTAACGCCGCCCTTTTGGCGAAGCATTATTCTCCTTGCTGATGCGCTCCCTACGCCCTGTCCAGTCGATCCTATTTCTTGAACTAAAGTTGCTTCGTTTTGCTGATCAGCTTCATTTATTACCATTACTTGCGGATCAATAAACAAGCGTTCAGTACTAATCTTACACTCTTCAATCTCTTTCAAAAGGGTTGGAACAAATATGGTGGCTCCGGGGCCGATAAGAATTTCAGCATTACAGTCCATACTTCCAGAGGGTAACTGGTGGTATGTATAGATACCTGATTCGCTTGATACTGTGTGCCCGGCATTCGGCCCCCCGACCCTCACAAGGACTTGGTATTCTTTAGACAGATATCCGGCTACGTGACCTTTACCTTCGCTCCCATACTGCCCGCCAATTATCACGTCTACACAACGTCTGTCCGGCGGGGAGAAAAGCTTTAGCCGAGCAGCAACTCTGACAAACGTATCTTCGGCATCTGTTCTTTCGGTAAATATTCTTACATCGGCATCGTCCCGAAATTTTCCAATATCGGCCTCTCGCTTTATTAGATTTGCCTCCTCATAATTTATTGCATCTGTAGGGTCCTGGCGCTTTTCTTGCAGCTTTCTATACCTTGCCTCTCGGACAGCGGTGCTGGCATATAAATGAACATGATCAACATGCCAGCCAGCCTGAAGGCGAAACTGTTCCAGTTGTTTCCAGGTTCTAATATTATCTATTACGATGGGCCCTCCAGTAGATAAAAACATATCCGCGACATGGTCGCAGACCCATTTATGATCTGTAGTATTATCAAGAAAATCACCATGTTTTTGTAAACTGAGCCTATCGGTAGGTTGTCCCGCCGATTGTGCCCTTTCTTTGATGAGCGCACTTGTGTCAACTGCCGTGAATGCAAATTCTCTTTCAAGCCTTTTTGCTAATCCCGTTTTACCCGTGCTTGTGTGTCCCGTTAGAACCACGACCTTCTTCATTTTAGTCTCCGTGAATGCATCCAAGATAAAAACAGCGGCCTGAGTGGCGGTATAAATTGAACTATCAATTTTATAGTCAGCTAACGCTCGAAGCTTCGGCACTAACCTCTCGGTATAGTCTTGCTTGGCTTCATCAAAGTTTAGCGACTCGTACCCGTCGCTTGCCTTTTGCCTGCGCCTCGCAAATCGTTCACGCGCGATTTCGAGTGGTGCGTGGACATCAAAGTGCAGAACGCTGCCCTTTATAACGGCACGAAGGTGTTTGGCTTGCTCAGGAATCCGGGCGCTATCTAGGAGCCAATCGTAAGAGTCGGGAGAGGTGCTAAGGGCGAATTCAATTTGCTCTGCAGCTAGATCGGCGACCCATTTTCCATTTGTCTCATCATCAAGATCGGTGCCTAGTTTTTGCAGAACTGGACGTTCAATGGGCAGCCCTCTTTGCTTTGCAGTCGCTTTAAGGAAGTCGCTTGTCTTAACTCTTTTGAACCCATGTGTTTCGCAAAGAATCTTTGAAATTGAAGATTTTCCAGTAGCTATCTCACCGCTTAGAATAATTAAGCGGACCCTATTCATAGGCGATCAAACTCCAAGCCATCGCCACGCCAATTTGGGTCAATAAGTGAAGCTTTGATAAAGTTATCCACGTCTGTGCTGTGCTTTGAAGATCTATTGTAAGTGCCTGGCGGGGTCGCACACTCGACAGCCCAGTTGCAATTAAGTACCTTTAAGGCCTGCTGGGCAATTTTCTGATCCTCGATCGAGAATACCCTTATTATCGTTTTATCAGATAGTTCTAAATGGCCCGGTACAAGAACCTCTATCATCGTTGATGGGTAATGTTTCTCGAGCAGGGTCCGCTTTTCTTCTAAAGTTCTTGCTATGGGTATCTGTTTGCCTGGGTAGTATCTACCGTTGCTTACAGACTCGGGGAATCCGGATTTGTTTCCGCGCTTTAATTGCCGCGTCATTGCGACGTTGTATCGGCATAAGTCAAAGCTGATGTCATCGAAATCCTTTGCTGGAAGCAAAACGCCTATATGAGGAAACCCTGCATTTAATTTCGCTTTCAAAATTTTTGCAGCGGTATCGAGTGTTAGAAATGCGTACTCGCCAAAGCCTCTATTTTCATCTTGGTGCCAAGATTTGCTCCGAAAGTGGCTTGATAAGAATCCGGCTCTTATTAGCGCCGGTTTGCTCATTAGCCGCCTGCTACGCACGATGAATGGTAAGTAATGTAATGGAGTGTAGTGCGGGACAAACGGAATATTAAACGCGCCAAGAAGGGAGGTTTGTTTGGGCATAAAGACTCAATTTTCCTAACTTGGCCAAGTTATACATGGCACAATGAATGATAACCTATTAAATATATTTCTCCAATGGGTTGTATATTCAATTGATATAGGAATTTCATTCCGCTAGCGGCCTCGTAAGTCTTTACTCGAACCTTTGTCGGAGCATTTGCGTCGTAGTCGGTTTAGCACCGACTACGGCAGAACCGTCTTCACGCGCGAAGCGACTTCATCAAGGTTGATACACTCTTGTAACCTTTGAGTTTCTTCTTATCGCGGCTTTCAGCAATCGCCGCGCGGGTTTCAGCGTTCGGGATACGCACCTCGAACGGCAGGCCGTCATTCAATGTCACTTGGCGGTAAAACAGGCGGATGGCTTCAGTCGGCGAAAGCCCGATGTCGGCCATAACTTGTTCGGCGTCTTTTTTCAGTCCGGGCTCCATGCGGGCGCGGACCATGGCAGTTTTGGTCATGCGGTATCCTCCATTCACAATCCTCCGTTCATAGTGCGTAGCACAAACGGGCTACAAAATCGAGGGTGTGTTTTGGTCCCCTGGCCTGAGCATCCGTGCCCTTACCACCCACCCACCATTGACAAAATAGCTATCAGATAGCTATATTTTCTCCATGAGCAAACACAGTGTCGCCCACGCTAAGAATAACCTACCTAAGCTGATCGACCGCGCGCTGGCGGGCGAGGCGGTGGTGATCACGCGCCACGGCCGCCCTGTGGTGGAACTACATCCGGTGATGGCGGCGGCGCGGCCTGTCAGCCAGGCAGGGATTGATTGGTTAGATAGCAACCGCGTTGTTGCTCATGGTAAGGCGGCGGGCAAGAAGCGCTGGCCCAACGCTGGTGAGCTTGTTCGCGCGATGCGCGATGAGGACTGGCGCTAAACCTTGGCACAGATGACAGCCTATCTCGATAGCAGTGCGCTGGTCGCCTTGTTTACGCCAGACCCTTTCAATGGCCGTGCCCGCGATTTTATTCGTAGCCAAAGCCCAATCGTTATCGTCAGCGACTTTGCCGAAGCCGAGTTTTCTTCGGCGGTGGCCCGACTTTTTCGAATGAATTTATTTACCAAAGCTGATGCGCGCTTGGTATTTTCAAACTTTGATGGCTGGGTTGCGCGTGAGTCGCAACGCACTACAGCAGAGCCGATTGATATTGCTGCCGCCACCACGCTGGTCCGGCGCTTTGAGCTTGGTTTACGCTCACCCGATGCTATCAACATTGCCATCGCCCAAAGGCAGGGGGCGGCTGTGGTTACGTTTGATAATAAAATGAGGGTGGCGGCCAAAGCGCTTGGCCTTGAGATTGCGAAAGTATAGCGCCGCTCATCGCACTAAAATGCCGCACAGTTCTAACGCAGCGGCGCTAACGCGGTGGCGTAAAATTCATCCTTTTTCATTCTCGGTCATGCGGCGCAAAATGCTTTGGTAATCGCGTCGGCCATCGTACACGCGCACGATCTCAATCACTTTGGCGTTGATTCGATAGAACAGCACGAACGGAGGGAACGAGAGGCTGCGCAAGCCGGGCAACACTTCGTTGCGCGGTGGGCCAATGCGAGGATTGAGCGACACCGAGAGAAGTCGGGCCGTAAGCTTAAGGTCAAATTTCTCCAGCCCAATCTCGCCCCAGCCGCGCTTCGTCTCGCGCCGCAGTGAGCCGATATCCTTGGCTGCATCGCGCGAGAATTTAATGTGAATCATAGGCTGCGAAGATACGCCGCCAATTGCTTTGTCCCACGCACGCTTTTTCCTCGACCTGCATCGAGATCATTGATCGCCGTTCTTAAATCATCTCGCAGTTGCTCTAACTCACGCTGCTCCGCCTGAGATTCGGCAGTGCCGTGTTGGCGAATCAAGTCGCGGACAAGTTCACTGGCTGTGGCATAGCGGCCAGATTTGATCTGTTTGTTCACGACAGCTTTTAGTTCGGGTGTCAGTCGCACGTGCATGATGATCTCCTTGCCCAGAGAACGAGCATATCAAATAATACAGCGCTTTCAATGTGTGTATTGTTTGTGAGACGGCGTCTCACAGCGTACGTGGGGCCGCTTACCACGGCACATCATTTACCGCGCCACGCCATCTACCAAGGAACAGTATCGCCCGTGTAAATGATGTACTGGCCAGATGTGGCGGCGTTGGCTGCTGAGCTCACGGCAGCCAGCGACAATACATAAATTGCAAAAGCGGCCACAAAAATATTGCAGGTGGGGCAATTCCAAAGTGAAGCCATCGGTGTGGTGGAGGTCATGAGATTTCTCCCCGGAATTCACATATCAATTCAGATATTAGAGTGTGCTCCGGTATATACCGCGCCGGTATAGTCTGTTAATTATAGACATTAACAAGTGGAACAGGCCCTGCAGGATTAATTTGGATCAGGGTGCAAACTCATGATCCAGTTCGGTTTGCTCTATGGCCCCGGCCTAAGCCGAGGTGACGCCCGGTGCGCCCGTTTTTCTATGCTTCTTGTCGTCGCTCATCCACATTGATGTTCAGGCTGCGGCGCGCTAAAGAGCCATCTTCATTTTGGTCGTAGATGGACCCTGATCGATGCTGCATTTGGTTCGCCCCTTCCGCGCTTTGCGCCCCAGCCCAGCCTTTGCCAGCGCAGTGGCTGCACCCCCGTATGATGTGCTGAACTCCGCTGAGGCCAAACAACGTAGCGCTGGCAAGCCCCATAGCTTTTTGCACATCTCCAAGCCTGAGATTGATCTGCCCGAGGGTACGGATGTTTATGCACCGGCCGTGTATGCGAAGGGTGCTGCCAACCTTCAGAAGCTCATCTCCGACGGCGTTCTGATTCGTGATGCAGCACCTTGTTACTACGTCTATCGCATGCGCATGGGCGCACATACTCAAACGGGCCTGGCGTTTGCAGCATCTGTGGCTGATTACGACACCAACCGTATTCGCAAGCACGAGTTTACCAGGCCCGATAAAGAAGACGACCGCGTGCGCCAAATCGAAGCGCTTAATGCGCAAACCGGCCCAGTGTTGCTGGCCTATCGCAAGCACATGGAATTACAGAACATATTAATGGCCGCGGCCAGCGCCGAGCCGCTGTATGAGGTCAAGGCCGACAACAACGTGGTGCATATGATTTGGCGGGTTGAAGATACCGCCACACTTGCGCGCATCTCAGCGGCATTCGCTGGCATGGAGGCGCTGTATATCGCTGATGGTCATCATCGCTCAGCGGCAGCCTCGCGTGTGGCTGCTGGTCGGCGCGGCACGTCTAAGTCCGACAGCGCTGAGTCATTTCTGGCGGTGGCTTTCCCGCATGATCAAATGCGCATTTTTGACTACAACCGCGTGATCAAAGATTTAAACGGGCTATCGGCCAAAGACTTTGTCGCCAAAGTAGCCGAGCGATTTGCCTTAACACCGAGTGCGGTTCAAGTGCGTCCGCCATCGCCTACGCACTTTGGCATGTATCTGGCTGGGCAGTGGTACGATCTGGCGATCAAGCCTGAGCTGGTGCCCGCCACCGACCCGGTCGCGCGGCTTGATGTAAGCCTGCTGCAAGATCATTTGGTTGCGCCCATTTTAGGTATCGCCGACCAGCGCCGCGACAAGCGCATCGACTTTGTCGGCGGTATTCGGGGCTTAGGTGAACTTGAAGCGCGGGTTAATTCTGGCGAAATGGCAGTCGCCTTTTCACTTCATGCGACGCGGATGGATCAGCTCATGGCCGTGGCCGATGCGGGCGAGGTGATGCCGCCCAAGTCCACCTGGTTCGAACCCAAACTTGCTGATGGTTTGGTCAGCCACGTTTTGGATTAATTGGGTATGACGACGCCCCTCGTTGTCGTCATTGCCGGGCCTACCGCCAGCGGCAAATCAGCCTTGGCATTACAAGTTGCCGAAGCGCTGAACGGCGTGATCATCAATGCCGACAGCATTCAGTGCTACCGCGATTTGGCCATCCTCACCGCGCGCCCAACGCCCGACGACGAACGCCGCGCGCCACACAAGCTCTACGGCATGCTGGGGCCAACCGAAATGTTGTCAGCAACCGCATGGGCAATGCAGGCGGCGCAAGAAATTACCACGGCTGTCGCGCAAAATTTAACGCCCATCGTCACCGGCGGAACAGGTTTTTATCTCAAGGCGTTGATGGAAGGGCTGGCTGATATTCCGCCCGTGCCTGCTGAGATCAGAGCCGCGACGCAACACCTTATTTCCAAAATCGGCGCGCCCGCACTTTATGAAAAACTCACAGCGCGCGATCCGGTGACCGCTGCGCGCTTGCAGCCAGCCGATAAGCAACGCATCGCGCGTGCGTGGGAAGTTCTTGAAGCGACCCAAACACCTCTCAGTATCTGGCAGTCACGCCCCACCACGCCACCGGTGGCTGCGCACTTTGTGACCCTGCTGCTTCAGCCTGATCGAGATGCGCTGTATCAAGCTTGCGATGCCCGATTTCTTGATATGCTTCAGCGCGGGGCTTTGGCAGAAGTCGAGGCACTCCTCAAAACGGGCATTGGCGAAATGGCCCCCGTTATGCGCGCCTTAGGGGCCGCTGAACTGGCTGCACATATAAGTGGGCAGCTTACACGACCCCAAGCAATACAGCAGGCCCAGG
>JANLSL010000052.1:0-2839 GCA_031362385.1 Alphaproteobacteria bacterium
TTTTACATGGACCTGCATGTCACTGACGGCATGGATTACCAATACGACACGACCTATGGCTTTCAGGGGCGCGATGGCAGCTGGGCAGCCTCGCCCCATATCGCGGCGTGGATGCAGCGCGTGTATGTGCCCGATGCTGACAAAGCTTTGATCGCACAGGGCCACACGCCGGGCCCGCTGATCACCGAGCGCGATCCGCGCAAACCGGAAGAAGGCATTGCCAATGATGGCTTCACGCCGCGCTATTCCAACAGCTACGGCGATGCGGTGCACATGGCCACCATGTTGGTAGAAAATCATTCGTTGAAAAATTATAAGCGCCGCGTCCTGGGCATGTATGTGCTGCTGGAGCAAACCATCAAGACGCTAGCGCGTGATGGCGCAGGTTTGCATGAAGCGACACGGCAAGATCGCGCGGCGCGCCTTGCGCAAATTCCCGCAGGCTGGGAAATGCCCGACAAGCCCGCACGCCTGGTGGATTTTCTGCCCGTCGCGCATGACAGTTGGACCTCGCCCGCCTCAGGCATTGAAGAACTGCGCTGGTTGGGCCGCAGCGCCCAACCGATCAAAGTGCCACTGTATGAAAGCGTTGCCAGCGTTCAACTCCAACGACCCACGGCTTATTTTGTTCCGGCCACCAAGGCCGACGTGATCGCGCGCCTGAAAATGCATGGCATCGCGTTTGAAACACTTGAGGCCGGGCGCGTTGTAAAAGTGGAGATGAAGCGCCTGCCCGGGGCCACGCCCGCCAAAGCACCCTTTGAGGGACGCTTTATGGTGACAGCGGGCAAGCCTGTGCCTGAGATACGCGAGGTGTGGTTTCCGCCCGGCTCCGTGCGCGTGCCCACCGATCAACCCTTGGGTGACATGGCCGTGTTGTTGTTGGACCCGCAAAGTGAAGATTCATTTTTTGCGTGGGGATTTTTTACCGAGATTCTGCAACGCACCGAGTACGCCGAAGGCTATGTGATAGCCCCACTGGCCGAACGCATGATGGCCGAAGACCCGAAACTAAAAGCGGAATTTGAAGCCAAAGTTGCGGCTGACCCAGAATTCGCAAAAAACCCCGGCGCGCGGCTGTCATGGTTTTATGCGCGCACCCCTTATTATGATGATGCTTATTTGCTGTATCCTGTGGGGATGGAGCAGTAAAAGCAGCGCGCAAGAGGGTTTGAAGTGCGCCGCCGTTTGCCCTAAACCATTGCTCCATTATGACCCTGCCACCCACCACGTTCCAAGATCAACGCCGCGCCATCGGATGGTGGCTGCTGATCTGTGCCGCCATGGTTTTCGTGATGGTGATTCTGGGTGGTGCGACGCGCCTGACGGAATCTGGACTGTCGATGGTGGAATGGAAGCCGCTGCACATTCTGCCCCCCATCGGTGAGACAGCATGGGCTGAAGAATTTGCCGCCTACCAACACACGCCCGAGTTTTTGAAAAAAAATACGTGGATGTCGGTTGACGATTTCAAGGAAATCTTCTGGCTGGAGTACACGCACCGCCTGTGGGGCCGCACGATTGGCTTTGTGTTTTTTGTGCCCTTCGTGGTGTTCTGGCGGCGCGGGTGGATGGACACAGCACTGACATGGAAGTGTGCTGGGTTGTTTGCACTGGGTGGCGCGCAGGGGTTACTGGGCTGGTACATGGTGGCCAGTGGTTTGGTGGACCGCCCCGATGTCAGCCAATATCGTTTGGCGGCGCATCTGATTACCGCGTTTGTGTGCTTTGGATTGATTGTGTGGGTCGCACTTGATCAGTTCAAACTCGCAGCTGGCCACATTGACGCCACCGATGTGAAAGCTGGGCTTGGCACGTGGGCGTTCAGCGTTATGCTTTTTGCGCTGGTGGTGGTGACCTCGGGTGCGTTCGTGGCGGGGCTTGATGCGGGCCAAGGGTTCAACACTTTTCCGTTGATGGATGGGCAAATTATTCCCGAGGGGCTTTATACGCAGCCGCCCTGGTGGCTGAACGCCTTCGAGAACCACATGACCGTGCAGTTCAACCATCGCATTCTTGCCATAACGCTGGTGTGTTTGATTGTGGTGCTGTGGTTCAAGGCGCGCGCCGTTGAACTGACAACGCCAGCACGCCGCACGATCAATGCGTTATTTGCCATGGTGTGGGTGCAAGGAACGCTGGGCGTACTGACACTTTTATATGTGGTGCCGATTCCATTAGCCCTGGCCCACCAAACCGGGGCCCAAATTGTGTTCACACTCGGCGTTGTTCTGACACATTATATATGGGCAACGCGCAGCAGCGTTGCAACCGCTGGCCAATCGCTCCATATGAAGCCAGCAGAATAAAATCAAAGCGAGCACGCATGGCCGACAGCAAAATCATCAATGATCTATTTTTCACCAAAGCCGGGCTGGATAAGAAGAAAGTTGCCAGCATCGTCGGTGATGCGCTGAAAGGCTGCCATGACGGCGAATTGTTTTTGGAATACGCCCAGTCTGAATCGATCCTGTTTGATGATGGCCGGGTCAAGAATGCAAACTTCGACACCTCGCAAGGTTTTGGCCTACGGGCTGTAGCGGGCGAGACCACTGGCTTTGCCCATTCCACCACGCTTGATGAAGCGGCCCTGAAGCGTGCAGCCAGCACGGTGAAAGCTGTGCGCTCTGGCAAGGGTGTGACGCTGGCTGACCCGCCGCGCGGCACCAACCAGCAGCTTTATACCGACGCCAACCCCCTGCCCCTGATTCCATTTGAGAAGAAGGTGGAAACACTTGCGGCGATTGATGCCTATGCGCGCAAACGCGATCCGCGCGTGAAACAAGTGACGGTGTCGATCGGTGGGTCGTGGCAGGCAGTGCACATTATGCGCGGTGAT
>JANLSL010000120.1:0-19484 GCA_031362385.1 Alphaproteobacteria bacterium
TTTGACAGTCATAGCGCGCAGACCAGCGAAAGTAATCGTAAGCTTTCTTGGGTATGTCAACTCTACGGGTATTTCTGAAATCGATTATCGCTTCACTGACTTAGTTGCGCATCCATATGGTGATATTGATGAGACCACAGCCCCAGAGCGCTTGGTCAGACTTCCCAACAGCTTTCATACTTATGTCACCGCTATCGCTGCACCGCAGCCAAATGCCAGTGACTTTAAACCAGGACGAAGCATTATTTTTGGATGCTTCCATAACTGGCTGAAGATTAACCCTGTCGTGCGAGCCCTTTGGGCGGATATCCTAAAGGAAGTGCCTGGAAGTAGGTTGGTTCTTAAGGATAAATATCTTCAGAGTTCAAGGCTTGTGGATTCTATTCGTGAGGAATTTGTTCGCAGCGGAATTTCAGCTGATCGCGTCGAATTCAGGCCTCGCAATAAGAGTCTTTTTGAGCATTACCAAGAATACAATTCTGTAGATATTGCGCTCGATGCCTTTCCATATAATGGTGCCACGACAACATGCGATGCATTCTGGATGGGGGTGCCGGTTGTTGCCCTGCTGGGGGATAGGTACAATGGTCGCATAACGGCAAGTATTCTAACTCGTATAGGGCTTACCGATCTCATCGCCACCGATAGAGAAGATTACGTTCGAATTGCAGCAGGGCTGGCTGCAAACACCGCACGCTTACAGTATTTGCGGCAGAATCTTCGCTCTATGTTTGAAAAGTCGCCGCTGGGGAATCCAGAGCTCGTTGTCCGCGATATTGAAAAATTCTACACAGCCGCGGTGCGTGGTAGCCAAGTTCCATTCATATCTTGAATTTAAATTCTTAGCGCCTCATCTAAATTCTTTAGCCGCGTGATGAGGTCGCTGTTACTCAACGCCGGGCCATCGTAGCCAACGATTTTCATCAGGTCTGATGTGCTCACCCGCCCTTGCGGTCCTAAAAATGCTGCTTTCATGATGGCGATGGCAGCCAGGTCATCGCCGATCAGCATTTTGTGCTCAAGATAAATCCATTTCTCGTCCCAGCCAATGGTGCGTGCCGTGACATCAAAAAGTTGGAACGGTTTTACTGCACGCCTGAACCTGATGGTTGATGAGCCTAAAACGGGCAGCAATTTCGCTGCGCGGAATTTATCCCACGCGCCATTGCTGATCATCATGGCCACTCGCGCAATGTCCATAAAGCTAGCATAGCGGCTGTTGGTGAGATGCAAATTGAAGTCGAGGTCAGAGGGTAAGCACCGAAACCGATAGCGAGCTTCGTCAAGAAACCCCAGCTTCTTGCCAGACCACAGCCGCAGCCACGCGCCAGCTAACGTCCAGATCAGGCGGAAGATTAGGTTCATCGTATTTCCGAATTACAACAAATAGTGTCACCCCCCGATTCATTCGGGGGGTCCATCGTGTAACAACTCAAGCTCGTGCAAGTTGATAAATGGATCACCCGGCTAAACCGGGTGATGACGAGATTGAGTGTGTGGCAACGGGCGTAGCCCGTAGAGATTAAGCCGCAAACGCCGTGTCGAACAGTTCTTCTTCCATGTCCATCAGGCTGCTTCCACCAGCCAGAATGGTCGAGAGCAACGCGCCGGTTTTAGGCAAAATCTTGGCCATGTAAAAATTCGCGGTCTTGATTTTGCTTTTGTAAAAGCCGGTCGGGTCGTCGTTTTGTTTGGCCAGCGCCAGCTTGGCCATGCGCGCCCACAAGTAACCCAGCGCCACGTAGCCGAATAAGTTCAACAGGTCGGTGGCAGCAGCGCCTGCTTCGTTAGGGTTGCCCATGCCTTTTTGCGCCACGGCGCCCACGGCCTGCTGCAAGCGCCCGAAGGCCTTGGCCAGGGCGAGGGTGTATTCTTCCATGGCCGGGTCAGCGGCATTTTGTTCAATGAACTCTTGTACGGGGTGGAAGAAGGCGCGCAAGTAACGCCCATAATGCGCGCCCATTTTGCGGCCCACTAAGTCGAGGGCCTGGATGCCGTTGGTGCCCTCATAAAGCTGCGTAATGCGGGCATCACGCACGAACTGTTCCATGCCGTGCTCGCGGATGAAACCATGACCGCCGTAGATTTGCACACCAATGTTAGCAACTTCAAAGCCGGTATCGGTGCCGAAAGATTTCACCACTGGGGTGAGAAGTTGCACGAGGTCGTCGGCTGCTTGGCGCTCCTCGGCGGTGGGGGCCTTGGCAGCTTTATCCAGGGCCAACGCAATCCACATCACCAGCGCGCGTGTACCTTCGGTCAACGACTTCGCTGTCAGCAAGTTTCTGCGCACATCAGGATGCACGATAATAGAGTCAGCGGGTTTTTCCGGCGACTTCGCACCCTTCAGTGCGCGGCCCTGTAAACGGTCTTTGGCATAGGCCAGCCCGCTTTGGTAGGCGACTTCCGCCAGACCTAAGCCCTGCACACCCACGCCCAAACGTGCGGTGTTCATCATGGCGAACATGGCGCGCATGCCTTTGTGCTTCTCGCCCACGAGCGTGCCAATCGCACTATCAAAGTTCATCACGCAGGTTGCATTAGCTTTAATGCCCATTTTGTGTTCTAGCGAGCCGCAGGCTGCACCATTGCGCGCCCCAACGCCGCCATCGGGCTTTGGCATGAATTTGGGCACAATGAACAAGCTGATGCCTTTGACGCCGGGTGGCGCGTCGGGCAATTTGGCCAGAACCAAGTGGCAGATGTTCTGGGTGAGGTCGTGCTCCCCAGCCGAGATGAAAATTTTTGTGCCGGTAATTTTGTAGGTGCCATCGCCAAGTGGATCGGCTTTGGTGCGGATCAACCCTAAGTCTGTGCCGCAATGGGGTTCCGTCAGACACATGGTGCCCGACCACGACCCATCAACGAATTTGGGCAGGTAGGTCGCCTTTTGCTCGTCGGTACCGTACAGTTCCAACGCATTGTAGGCACCGTGCGTCAGGCCGGGGTACATGCCAAAGGCCATGTTGGACGAGCAAATCATCTCTTCGATCATCATGTTGATCGATTTGGGCAAGCCTTGGCCACCGAACGCGGGGTCACAGGCAATGCCACACCAGCCACCCTCGGCGAATTTTTTATAGGCTTCTTTGAATCCCTTGGGTGTGCGCACCACGCCGTTTTCCAGCGTGCAGCCTTCTTCATCACCGGTGCGGTTGAGTGGAAACAGCACTTCTGACGAAATTTTTCCAGCTTCTTCCAGCACCGCGTCGATGACGTCAGGCGTAAAGTCGCCGTAGCCTTCAAGTGCCGCTAATGAATTACCATCGAACAATTCGCGCAACACGAACTTCATATCGCGCAGCGGGGGCGTGAATGTGGCCATGATTTTTCTCCTTAGTTTCGCAACGGCTTGCCGGTATCGAGCATGTGCTCAATGCGGGCCAGGGTGCCGCTGGTATGCATCAGTTCCATGAAAGCTTGGCGTTCCAGTTTCAGCAGGTCTTTTTCGCCAATCGTTTCGGTGTGATCAGTCTTGCCGCCCGTCAGCACCTTGGCTAACGCAAGCGATACCGTCACATCGTGTGGCGTGGCCTTTCCGGTGGCGACAAAACCTGACAATGCAAGTTTCAGTGCGGAAACGCCTGTGGCTCCGGGCAGCGAGATCACCGCATCCTTGGGCGGTTGGTAACCGTTCACCAATTCAAGCGCTTTGGCTTTGGCATCCGCCAGCACCCGGTCGCGGTTCATGGTGATGACATCTTTGGAACGCAGGAAGCCCATTTCTTTGGCTTCGAACGCAGATTTAGACACCTGCGCCGTGCCGATCATCTCGAAGGCTTTGGCGACTGCAGGCATGGGTCCGTTGGGTAGTTTTTTGTCGGCTTTCATGCGCAGCAGCATTTCCTTGCAGCCGCCCCAACCCGGTATCACGCCCACGCCCACTTCAACTAAACCTGTGTAGGTTTCCGCATGGGCCACGATGGCATCGGAATGCAGCAAGATTTCGCACCCACCGCCGAGTGCCATGCCCAACGGGGCCGAGACGACGGGGAAGGGGGCTTGCTTCAATGCCAGATAGGTTTTCTGGCCATCTTCAATCATGCTCTCGATCTCACCCCATACCGCAATGTTGGCCGCGAACAGTGCGAGCCCGATGTTGGCTCCCACGCAGAAGTTGGGGCCTTCATTATGAATCACCAGGGCCTTGTACTGCTGCGGGTTGGCTTTGAATAACTTGAGGGTGTCTTTGTAGGCCGCAAAAGTAAGAGGATCGAGCGCGTTCATCTTGGAGGCGAACTCGAAACACAGCACGCCATCGCCAATGTCCCACACCCGAGCTGACGGATTCTTGATCACCGGTTTGCCGGCGCGCTTGATGTCGGCCAATTTCAAAACGCCTGGTGCGCGCGGCACGTCGGCGTATGAACCCTTCACTGTCAGGAATTGTAGCTTGCCGCCTTCAACACGGTAGAAGCCACCTTTCTCGGCCGCCAGTTTCAGCAGGGGCGGCACAGGTTTTTTATCTTTGGCCAATTTCTCGGCAAACCAAGCCGCACCCATTTTATCGATGGTCTCAAACGGGCCGACATCCCAGCCATACCCGTCTTTCATAGCCTCATCGACATCAACAATGGTATCTGCGATTTCAGGGACTAAAGATGCCGTGTACGCTAACCCTTGGCTGGCAATTTTCCATGCATACTGCCCGCCTCGGTCGGCGTGTTCCACCAACGCTTTAAGGCCGCCTTTTTTCGATGCATCTAAGCTTTCCAAACTTGCCTTTACCGATGGGCCGTAGGCGCTGGTTTTGAGATTGATGCTCTCTTTCGAACGCGTGCCGTCGGGCAGCTTATTCATCTTATAAAAACCACTGGGGCCTTTGCGGCCAATCCAGCCGTTCTTCAGCATCTGCGTAATCACAGCCGGTTGGCCATGAATGCGCTGGTAGTCGTCGTCTTTGGCCAAGCGCGATTGCATCGAGTTGGCGACGTGGGGCATCAGGTCCAGCCCCACCAAGTCGATCAACCCAAAAAATCCGGTTTTAGGAATGCCAAACGGCCTGCTGCCAATGGCGTCGGCTTCTTCGACCGTCAGGCCTAAGTTGATGGCTTCCACCACGCCGCATTGCATCCAATAGGTACCAATACGGTTGGCGATAAATCCGGGCGTGTCGTTGCAGATGATCACGCCCTTACCCAAACGCACGTCGCCGAATGCGCGGATCATTTCGACCGCGTCTTTGCGGGTTTTGTCTGAGACCACCACTTCCAGAAGCCTCATATACCTGGGCGGGTTGAAAAAGTGCGTGATCATAAAGTCGGGCACCAACGAAGGGGCCATGCCCGCAGTGAGGTCTTTCAGCGGAATCGTCGAGGTGTTGGACGAGACGATGGAGCCCTTTTTACGATTGGCGTCGATTTTTTTGTACAGGTCTTGCTTGATATCGATGCGCTCAATCACAGCTTCGACAATCCAGTCGCACTCGGCCAGCAAGCTCAAGTGATCTTCGGTATTTGCAGCCGTCATCAGCTTGGCGTTGCGCTTGCTCATGAAGGCGGCGGGTTCCACTTTCATCAACTTGGCAATGGCCCCTTCGGCTATCGCATTTCTGTTTTTGGCGTCCTTGGGGACGATGTCGAACAAAATGACCTGCACGCCAGCATTGGTGAGGTGCGCGGCAATGCCCGCCCCCATCACACCAGCGCCAATCACTGCTGCTTTTTTGATTTCAGCCATAGGGCGCGCTCCTTACATGGCCTCAAGAACAGTGGCGATACCTTGCCCGCCACCAATACATTGTGTGGCCAGTGCGTATTTCTTTTTCTCACGTACTAAAAGTGAGGCCGCCTTGCCGGTGATGCGCGCGCCCGTAGCACCCAACGGGTGGCCCAGGGCGATGGCACCGCCATCGATGTTGGCTTTCTTTAAATCAACACCCAGTTCTTTGACCACCGCTAAGCTTTGCGCCGAGAAGGCTTCGTTCAGCTCAATGATGTCGATTTGGTCGAGCTTCAGGCCAGCGCGCTTCAGCGCCTTTTGGCTGGAGAGCACGGGACCAATACCCATAATCTCCGGTCCGCAGCCCGACACCGCGAACGATAAAATGCGCGCCAGCGGCTTGAGGCCATTTTTCGCCGCGTATTCTTCACTACACACAATGACAGCAGATGCGCCGTCGGTGAGTGGGGAGGATGTTCCTGCCGTCACGGTGCCCTTTTCATTGAATGCGGGCTTCAAGCCCGCCAACGTTTCCGGCGTCGTGTCGGGGCGAATGCAGCCATCGGTGTCGACCATGCCGCCTTCACCGGCGACGGCAACAATCTCATCCTTGAACTTGCCAGCAGCTTGTGCGGCTGTGGCGCGCTTGTGGCTTTCCACCGCGAAAGCTTCTTGTTCGACGCGGCTGATATTATATTTCTTGGCTAAGTTTTCTGCTGTATCGCCCATGCCGATGTAAGCAGCATGTCCGGCATCAATCAGCTTGGGGTTGGGCATGGGGTTAAAGCCACCCATCATCACCCGGCTCATGCTCTCGATCCCGGCGCAAATGAACACCTCGCCGGCGCCCATTTTGATGGCGCCTGCCGCTTGGTGGATGGCTTGCATCGAGGAACCACAGAAGCGGTTAATGGTGTCTGCGGCCACGCTGTTGGGCAGGCCTGCCAGGAAGACAATGTTTCGCGCCACGTTCAGGCCCTGCTCGGCCTCAGGGAACGCACAGCCCAATGCTAAATCTTCAATATGATCGGGATTGACCTTGGCGCGTTCCACCAGTGCCTTGATAACCGCAGCAGCCAAATCATCGGGCCGCGATTTTTTCAGAGCGCCCTTGTTGGCGAGCGTAAAAGGTGAGCGGGCATATCCGGCAATGACAACGTTGCTCATGGTTTGGGTCTCCCTTGGTGTGTTTCCCCGGAAACAGTTACGAATCTGCGGGCAGGGGGTGTTCGCCCCCGTTTGGTTTTAAGGCGGGTCACCGCCTCGTGTTCAATTTGGCGGAGTTCTTTCAGGGTTGCTTGCAGGTCTTGTAGTTTATCTTCCAACTCTGCAATGCGTTCGCGGCTTTTGTCGACAACATGATTAAGTTGCTCAATGTGCTCAGAGTCCGCGCCATACAACGCGAGGTAATCGCCGATCTCTTTCAGCCGAAAGCCAAGCCGCTTCCCCCGCAGTATTAAAAGCATTCGGGCGCGGTCTGCGTATGTGAAAACACGCACCGTGCCTGCGCGCTCAGGCTTGAGCAGCCCGCGCGTTTCATAAAACCGCACCGTGCGCGGTGTAACACCTGCAGATGCAGCCAACTCGGCGGTTGAATAAAACCGGCTATGCTGAGCCTCGGGCTGTGGGCGTGGTGTTGATGTCACTGCTATGCCGCCCCTGCGTTGTGGGTGTGGCCTTTATCGGTCTCTTCTTGTTTCAGTTCTTTTTTCGACAGTTTGCCAATCAGTGTTTTCGGCAGTACGTCACGGAACTCATAGAACTCAGGCCGTTCGATACTCGAGAGCTTGTCCTTCAAGAACGCCCGCAACTCAGCCTCGGTGACAGCCATATCCTTTTTAACCTTGATGAAGGCTTTGGGGGCTTGGCCGCGATAAGGATGATCAACGCCGATGACGGTAACTTCTTCGACGGCGGGGTGCAGTTGAATCGCTTCTTCCACCATGCGCGGATAAATTTTATAGCCCGATGCGTTGATCATGTCTTTGATGCGGTCGACAATAAAAACATAGCCCTCATCGTCCATGGTGGCGATATCGCCGGTATGCAGTACCCCGTTCTTAAAAACGTTGGTGGTTTCTTCAGGCTTGTTCCAGTAGCCTTTCATCACTTGGGGGCCACGGACGCACAGCTCACCCTTTTCACCCACGCCAAGGACGCGGTCATCATCAAGCGAGCGAATTTCCACAATTGTTCCAGGCATCGGCAACCCAATCGAGCCCGCCTTGTTTGCGCCTAACGTTGGGTTGGTGCTGACCACGGGCGAGGTTTCACTCAAGCCGTAACCTTCCACGACGATGCAGCCGGTGATCGCTTCGAATTGTTTTTTCACCTCGATTGGCAGTGCGGCCCCACCTGAGATGCAAAGCTTAATGGAGGTGAGGTCGTATTTTTTAACATCTGGCGAATTGATGATGGCCGTGAAAATTGTCGGCACTGCGGGGAAAAAAGTCGGCTTGCGCTTACTGATGATTTTCAAGCAGTCCTTTAGGTCAAAGCGCGGCATCATGATGATAACAGCGCCATACTCCAAGGCGCACAGCATCACCACTGTCATGGCAAACACATGGAAGAACGGCAGTGCTGCTAAAAACCGCTCCTCGCCATGTTTGGGCTTGTCGTACCAGCGCGCGACCTGATTAGTGTTGGCTGCAACGTTGGCGTGGGTCAGCATCGCAGCCTTAGGCGTGCCCGTGGTGCCGCCAGTGTATTGCAGAACGGCTAAATCTTCTTTGGGGTTGATCGCCAGGCGTTCGTAATCGCCGCGGTTGTCCAGCAATTCGTCGAACCACATTTGCAGCGGGTCTTCTTTGACGTCGGCCAAAGTTTTACGCCGGAACATGGAGAACAACACGCCCTTGTGGGTGGGGAGTGCGTCGGTCATCGAACAGACGATGAGTTTTTTGAGCTTGGTGATGTCGAGGATCTTGCGCGCTTTGGGGTAGATGGCGGCCAAGTCCATCGTCACCAAAATGTCGGCTCCGGCATCTTTCACCAGATGCTCGAGTTCGCGCTCGGCATAGAGCGGGTTGACGTTGACCACCGTGCCGCCCGCCAGAAGCGTGCCCATGTAGGCCAGCACATAATAATGTGTATTAGGCAACATCAACGCCACGCGCGTGCCTTTGGTCACGCCGATATTTTGGAACCCTTTCGCCGCGCGTGCGGCCATATGGCCTACTTCTTCGTAGGTCCAAAAATTACCCAGAAACTCAAGGCAGATGTTGTTGGGGTATTGTTTGACTGCGTTCAAGAAACCCGCATACGCAGGCACTTCCGGAATGGCGGCGTGCCAGTCAACGAACTTTGGGTACTTCGTAAGCCAGGGGTAGTTTGGTGCGTCCATCGGGTCCCTGCGGGCTTGTTACGAGACGGGTTGAGCCCGCTTTAAGGACTTACGTTAGTGGGCGGCTAAGAAACTTCAATGCCAAAGGGTGACGTATACGTCAGGTCTGCGTTAGGTGAGTGAGAGAGCTAAAAAATCATTTGAATCAGATGGTTAATCATTTTTTGAAATGCCGCATCATTTGCCGTGCTGCTGATCCGTACGCCATCAAGGCCCATCGGCGCGGCATCTTGAGCCGACTCGGGTATTTATTTGTCGAGCAAGCTTGAGAGTTTCAGGGCGATGCCCTTAGAGCCAAACACCTTCAAGCGGCCCATGGTGAAGGCGACCATGGGGTTCAGGTCGCCATTCATCAACTTGAGCATATTCTCAGAAGACAGCACCAAAGTTGTCTCAGCCTCATCACTGTCAGGATTAGGAGTAATTTTAACTTCGCCGCCTGAAGCATCCAGCAGCACTTTGCCGTCATCGCCCAAGTCAAAGAGTACGCTGTGGTTAAGCTCTTTCAGCTTCTCGGTTTGCGCATGCATCTCGGCAACAATCTCGTCTAAGGTCATGGCTTACTTCTCCCTTGCGCACCTTGGCGGCGCATCTTCACAGCGGACTATACACAGGAATCGGTTGCGATCTTGGTCAGGCCGTCCGACAACCAGTCCATCATTCTCACGGAGGAGAGCCCCCTATGCCAAGTGTTTTGATGACCGGTGCCAACCGTGGCCTCGGATTTGGCCTATTGAGGCTTTATGCAGCCGAGGGCTGGCGGGTGTTTGCCTGCTGCCGCGATCCCCAAAAGGCCACAGATGTAGCCGATCTGGCGGCAAAGTCGGCTGGCAAGGTCACCGTTCATAAGCTTGATGTCGAAGACCATGGCTCAATTGACAGACTGGCTTCTCAACTCAAAGGCCAGGCCATCGACGTGCTGTTAAACGTGGCAGGATACTACGGTCCCAAAATTGTCAGCGAGCCCGGCGGCTTGCAGAAATTTGGCGAAAGCGATTACGCCGATTGGGCGCGCATCTACAAAGTGAATGTCATGGGCCCGATGAAAGTGTGTGAGGCGCTGGTTGAAAACGTTGCAGCGAGCCAACACAAAAAAATTGTTAACATCTCCAGCATCGTTGGCTCGATCGGCACGATTGGTCATGGTAACGGTGGCCATATGTATGGTTATCGGGCCACCAAAGCTGCGTTGAACGCGATTACCCGCGGGATGGCTGAAGACTTGAAGCCGCGCGGGATTATTGCGGTGGCCATGCATCCGGGCTGGGTGCGTACCGACATGGGTGGGCCGGGTGCCGACATTGACACCCAAACCTCGGTCAGCGGCATGAAGAAAGTTATTGATGGCCTCAAGCCCAGCGACTGTGACGCGTTCATGACCTACGATGGCTCAACGCTTCCGTGGTAACTACATAAGTTTTAAAGAGGCCCCCATGCGTGTTTTGAAATTCATCGTCAAGGCGCTGCTGGCGCTAGTCGCGTTGATCGCGCTGGGCCTGGCTGGTTTTTATATTGCAGACCCCGCGTATCACGGGCGCATTTTGCGACTGCCGTTTATCAACATTGCCCGCGATGTGGATTTTTATAAGCCGCTGGAAGTGGTGAAGGGCAATCCAGCACCACCTTTGGCGCGCGCTGCCGCGGGGCAAAAAACGATCACCCCCGAAGCCTGGGGCACAGCGGTCGATTATGCCAAAAAAATGAAATCATTCGCGCTCGTGGTCTGGCAGGGTGGGGCAGTTCAATACGAATACTACTTGCCTGGGTTTAAGCCCGAAGATCGCACTGACCCTGCGTCGATGCACAAGTCAGTCATCGCGCTGGCGGTTGGCCAGGCAGTTGCGGATGGCTTTATCAAATCCATCGATGACCCCGTGGCCAATTATGTCAGCGAGTGGGCCAATGACGACCGTAAAGTTATCACCATTCGCAATCTGCTACAGATGGCCAGTGGGCTTGCACGCCAGCCCTTCAGCCCAACCCCGAGCGGGCATTTTTTGAGTCTGAATTTGGGCTTTGAGATTCGTGATCTGACGCTGTCGATCAAAGCAGAAGAACCGCCGGGAAAAGTGTTCGCCTATTACAACTTCAACCCGCAAATGTTGGGCATTCTGATCGAGCGCGTCACAGGTAAACGCTACGCGCAATATTTGTCGGAACGACTGTGGGGGAAGCTGGGCGCGCGCGACGCTTATGTGTTCTTGGATCACGAGGGAGGTTTGGCGCGCACCTATTGCTGCATTCAAGCCGCAGCAGAAGATTGGGTGCGCGTTGGTTTGTTGCACTTGAACAAAGGCCGGGTCGGCGATGAGCAGATCGTTTCCGAAGATTGGATGCGCCAAGTCACCACACCGTCACCCACCAACCCGAATTATGGATTCTTGACTTGGTTGGGCACGACATACGAGCCGATCCGCAGTTATGGCAAAGGTGTGGGGTCGGGTGTTCCGCACAGCGCGCCCTTCGTCGCCCCTGATGTCATATATTTCGATGGCGCAGGCGGCCAGCGCGTCTACGTCATCCCATCAAAAGGCATGGTGATTGTACGCACGGGCAAAGGCGGGGTTGATGTCAAAACCGGCAACTTCCTGTGGGACGATGCAATCATTCCTAACGCACTGGTGCGCGGTATCATTGCACAGCCCGAAGCGGTGCCCGCAAACTAACGTCGCGCGGGTTGGGTTTCATCGACAGCGTGAAGTACTTTGTTGGCACACGTGGCGCTACCGATGCAGCCCACCGTCAGCTGTGCTAAGTCTTCGCGCGTAATTGCGCCAAATTTATTTTCGCCTTCATATAGTTTTGCTTTACCGCTGGCGGGCGTGCCATATGGCATAAGTTGGGCATTGCGGATGATGGTGTACCCCACACCACTTTTGATCAGAATGTTTTCGCCTTGTTCTTTGGCCAGCAAAACATCTTTCATGCGCGGCCACATCGCCTCGGGGTAAATCGCGCGGCTTTTCCCGGCACCCACCGAGCTATGCAAAATGACTTGGCCAACACCTGTAGCTTTGGCCCATTTCACAATGTTCTGTTGGCTCGTGACGTAAAAATCAGCCCCAGATTCGCTGCGCGCTAACGCATCAATCGCCGCAGAAAATTTTGTCGCTTTAAACGCCGCTTCCACATCAGCATCCATCAGCACATCGCCTTTCAGCGTTGCAAACTTAAGACCCTCGAGCCGCTTCATATCGGCACTGGGTCGCACAAACACCGTAACTGATTTGCCTGCAGCAATGAGCGCCCTGACAACGTCCGACCCCAACTGGCCGTTCGCGCCAAACACCAAAACAGTGTCATTGGCTTTAGCTGCGGGTGATTGCGCATACGTTTGGGTGACGGGGGCGTGGAGCATAAAAAATAGCCCAGCGAGGATGAGAAATAGCCGTTTCATTCAAATTTCCTTTTTCACTCAGTCCTTGGGTTGTGATTCAATCCATGAACAACATCAGGTGTGGTAAATTAACTTATCGCCCTGGGATTCAGCCGAATAATGTTTGCAGTGAGCTTTTTTAACGAAGCTTCGGCAGTAAACCTTTTTTAGCCCATTAATGAGTTCAATTTCAGTATGTTAGCTAATCCAGTAATCGCTCTACAGGCGAATAGAAAAGTGACGATTTCGCGTCATAGATGTGGTAACTGAGCGCAGCAGGATGGCCTTAAGCCGTATAATATAATCCTGACGCAATAGAGGGATACTAGGCCAAATGTCGGAACCCGCAGAGTCATTGCCGCGGGCGTCAGGCGAGACGCTACCAAAACCGCAAGACTTAAGGGCGCTTGTCCAAGATATGGGCAAGTATCGTCATGCGTCTGAAAGCGGAATCAATCTGATCGTGGTCAGCGTTTCTAGCGCGTTGCCCGAATCGAAGCGTACCCCTGCGCTTGTCACCCAGTTGGTCGAGGGCGTAACTGCGGTAGCGACTAAACGCAGATGTACAGTTTATCAGGTTTCGATCCACGATATTGCCGTGCTCGGCAAAATAAATGAGGGAAACCTGGTCAGTATGGTGCGCGACCTGAAGGTTGAGATGTTGCGCACCATCGAACGTAATTTCCCGGGCAGCTTTGGCACCATTGATCAAAGCCGCCTGGTTCTCAGTTATGATCTTGAACATAACTATCGCTCGGCCGCAGACCGCATTGCTAAGTTTGCTGAGCTTGCTCAACGCGCCGCCGAAACAGAAGATACCGGTACGAAGAAGCTGCGGGTATTGACGACTGCCGATATCCAAAAGGTCTTGTTGGCGTATGAAAAATTCGGCACCGAAAAATTCGTTAAAGCTTTCGTCCGTCATCAAGACGCTGTCTATAAAAATGGCCCAGCCGCGCTTGAGCCGCGCCTGACCGAGTACTACATCAGTATGGATCTAATTCGTAAGCCGTTGTTTGTTGACGTTGAAATGCGCGGCTCGGGCAGAATCTTTCACGAATTCACATTGGTGCTTGATCAGATCATGCTCCAGTCTTTCAACAGCATGACCACTTCTGCGGGCAAGTGCTCGATTAATTTGAACGTCGAAAGTGTATTCACCGAGACGTTTGAAAATTTTATTGAACAAACACCAGCCGATAAGCTTGCCAACATAGTTTTTGAGTTCCGCCAATCCAACATTGTTGAAAATTTTGACGAGTTCCAAGTTGCGCGCGGCCTGATTAAATCTAAGGGTGCGACCATTGCCGTTGATCAGATTTTTCCGCAAACCGTAGGGCTGGTTGACCTAGAGTATATCGGGGCCAGCATTGCTAAAATTCATTGGCGCACCGGTGCCGAGCCCATGTTGCGGGAGCGGGAACGTGCAATCCGCTACATGCAAGAGTGCAATGTAACCCCGATGCTGATACGCGTGGACAGTGAGCGTGCCTTTGAGGTCGGCCATTCCATGGGCATTCATTTGTACCAGGGCTTCCACATTGACGAAATAACAAAACCCAAAGTCTAACTCAGCCTTAGGGCATATTGCGCACGGAACGATGGAAAAGGCAGGCGGCAGCAGATGCCGCCTTTATTTTTTACTTAAAGCGCGCTCTAAGTCTGATGTGTCTGAGCTGCAATGCCGCCGCCCACACTGGTTGGTCTGATGCGCATCCAAAGCAAGTTATTTTTAATTCTGCTCGTGATCGCGGTATTGCCACTGATTGCGTTGACCTGGCGCGGGCAGCGCGCAACTGAATCGCTTGGCCTTGAAATTATTTCTCAAGGTCGCAGTGCTGCGGTTACGGATATCGAACTCCAAATCTCACGCGTGGTTGATTACAGCTCTGACGTAATGTCGGCGCGCCAGCGATTAGTGGAGTTGGCTTTGCGCCTTCAAGCCACCGAGGTCGAACGCCTCCTGGCCGGCCCGGTGCCAGCCTCGGCAGAAGTATACATGCATAGTGCTTTTGAGAAGGCCGAGACCTGGCCGCCGGGCACTGTTTTGTCGCTTGATCGCAGCGCCGTTGCTGGAAACCGAAAAGTTCAAGGGCTTGCGATCTCGCCGCTGCATCAATCGTTTTTCATGCCAGGGCAGGCAACGCCAGCTGCAACTGAAACTCTGCGCCTTGCCAGGATGGATTGGCTCTACGCCATGCTGAGTGCGTCTAACCCTGGCCTGTTTTATTGGCAATACACGGCACTGGCGAGCGGTCTGCATTCATCGTTTCCCGGTCACGGCGGCTATCCGGCATCCTACGATCCACGTCAAAGGGCGTGGTATCAGCTGGCACAAAGTGCCGGGGGTTTGGTGTGGACCCCGCCGTTGTGGGATGCGTCGACCCGGCGCTTGCTGCTGACGGCAGCTATGCCGGTCAAAGCGCCAACAGGAGACATCGCCGGGGTTACTGGGATTGATGTTGAGATTCTATCGGTATTGAGTGCAATTCACGACAAAATTAAACTCAGTGCCCAGGCCGAAATTTTTATCATTCGGATCGCCGATGAAAAGGGTGATGAATTTATCTCAGGAACATCTAGCGGCGCGCCTTCTTTGCGCGTTGTGGCATCAAGTCAGGCTCATACCGAAGGTGTTACATCAGAGGCTGATTGGGAAGCTGCCGTAAAAGAGCCAGTGCTTGTTTCGGGAACGCCCGGTGGCATCAGTGAGATTGCCGGTGATGTGATCGCGGGGCGTGGCGGTATGCGCCATATGCCCCATAACGGTGCTGACGCAGTTTGGGTTTATCGCAAGCTTGATCGCCTCAGCGCTGCTTTGCTTTATATTGCGCCGGTCGGCGATGTTGAAGCAGCAGCTGATCTCGCCCAAGAATCCGTGCGCGCAGCAACCATGGAGCAAATCCGTCTTGCTGGTCTCGCTTCAGTTGGTCTAATCGCGCTGGTCGCGTTGGCTGCAATGCTAACATCACGTTCCATCACCAGCCCGCTGCGCGCCTTGGCTGTGGCCGCAAAGTCTTTGGCTGCGGGGAATCTGGACGCGCGCGCGCCGGTTCAAAGCCGCGACGAAGTAGGTGATGTGGCGCAAGCGTTCAACGCCATGGTGCCTGATCTGCGCAGTCATATTCAAACCAAAGAGTCATTAGTTGTCGCGCGCGAGGTGCAACAAAAACTACTGCCGGCATCGGCCCCCGAGATTCCGGGGTTCGAAGTGGCGGGCATGAGCGTTTACAGCGAAGCGGTCGGTGGTGACTATTACGACTTTTTGCCTCTGACTGATGAAGTGGGCGAGCAACGCTTGGGCATTGTTATTGGCGATGTGACGGGCCATGGCATTCCTGCCGCCCTCACCATGACATCCGTACGCGCACTCATTCGTAGCCATGCCGGAGATGGCCAAACCCTGCGACCGGTATTGCGTGCAGTCAATCGCCACCTCGCCCAGGACTCGGCACGGGGTAATTTTGTCACGCTCGTTTATATGGTGATCGAACCCGATAGCCGCACCGTGCGTTGGATTAGCGCTGGGCACGGGCCGATCCTTTTTTACAATGGCGACACGCATAGCTTTGAGGAGCTGGCGGTTCACGATATCCCACTGGGCGTGAAGGCGGAGTGGGATTTTCACGAACTCAGCCGCAGCCAATGGCCGTCCAGTGGTGTGATCGTGATTGGCACCGACGGAATTTGGGAAACGCAAAATCCTGATCGGCGCGTTTTCGGCAAAGAAAATTTGTTAGGCGCGGTGCGGGCAACCGCGCATCTCTCGGCACGTGAAATCAGCACCGTCATTGTTGATCGCTTGGCTGACTTTCGCGGCGATGCTCCGCAGACCGATGATGTGACTTTGGTCGTGATCAAAATTTTACCGCAAGTCAATGCGTAACCAGGCGTGACTTTGAACCTCATCAAGCTGGCGGTTGGCGCTGAAGATATTGAAAGCGTCGCGCGCTGGCAAAAAAGCTACCGACTTGCCAATGGCAACGCCCGGATGCGCACACGCATGATGCCCAAGCGCGTTGATGAACTGTTGGATGGAGGGTCATTATTTTGGGTGATCAAGCGTGCCATCCAGGTGCGCCAGCGCATCTTGCTGTTACGCACCGAGCCCGATGAAAATGGCAAATCACAATGCATTGTGGAGTTGGATCCCCACCTTATCGAAACCGAGCCTTATCCGTTCAGGCCATTTCAGGGGTGGCGTTATCTTAAACCCGATGCTGCACCACCCGACGTACGTTTGGGCTCTGCGTATGTTGACCCGAAAATGCCGCCCGCCTTGCGGGTTGAGCTTCGGCGGCTCGGGTTACTTTAGTTTTATAGCTCGTCGCATTTTCACCAATTTGTTTCTTGGCCCAAACAGTATCCACGTGTTGGTGAAATGCTCCTACATAATTTGCGGCAGAACATTTTTGGTTTGAAGGCATCCTTCGAACGCTAACTGAGGGGGCAAGGTTTTGTCCCAGTGTTTGGCGATTATGCGCCGTCCTGTCACGCCGTTGGTCGCATCGCCACACAACCACACTGCAGGGGGCACGATCACGTCGCCCGGTAGCAGGCCTTTGCGCGTACCCACCGCGCCCGGAACCATCTCCTGACTGATGAACGGGGTATCTGATGCCCCGCCGGGGAGTAGAATATTCACATCA
Source organism: Alphaproteobacteria bacterium (assembly GCA_031362385.1). Lineage (GTDB taxonomy): Bacteria > Pseudomonadota > Alphaproteobacteria > Rhodospirillales > Rhodospirillaceae. Next base: position 17,033 of record JANLSL010000120.1, read on the forward strand.
ATGCCGCTGCCCGCTAATTCCTTGGCCCAAATCACGTGGCTGATTTCCAAGCCTGCTTTGGATGCGCCGTAGGGCGATAACCCGGCCGAGCTCATGGTCGTCAAGCTGGTGGAGATCGAAAAAATTTTGCCGAACTTGCGTTCCAACATGTGCGGGGTAACTGCGCGGGTCATCTGAAACACGCCGGTAATGTTGGTGTCGATAATGGCTTTCCAGCCTTCCACCGGCACGTCCCAAAAGCGTGGGCCACTTTGGCCAGCCAATCCAATGCGATATTCACCAGTCCCGCGCCCGGCATTATTCACCAGCACATCAATGTGCCCGAATGTTTTCAGGGTCAACTCAACGGTGGCGACACAATCAGCCCACTCACGCACGTCGGCTTTAAGTGTCACAAAACGGCCTGGGCCAGCGATGGCATCGGCCTTCTTCTGCACATCGACTAATTCTTCGGGCTTGCGACTGCCGGTCGCAACAACTTTGGCACCCGCTTTCAGAAGTTCTTCGGCAATATACCAGCCAAACCCGCGCCCCCCGCCAGTCACAATAACAACCCGGTTCTGAAGTGATGGATGGTGCAGCGGATTCATGGTGGCAGCCCCCGAATGACTGCCTGCTGCTTAGCGCGATGCTGTGAACCCTGCAATGATGCAAGGTAGCGTGTCCGTTCAGGGAACGTTCATATAAGCCCGCGTGAGCGGAACCGTGCCAAGGCGTTTCTCAAGTTGCACTTGCGCGATCATCAGCTCGCCTTGGCGGAAGGCGACTTCGCTGCCCGTCAGATAGAAGTCCCACATTCTGAAAAAGCGCGCGTCGTACATTTTCTCAACTTCTGCCCGATGCGCATAGAAGCGTTCGCGCCAATGGCGCAGGGTTTCGGCGTAATGAATACGCAAGGTTTCGATGTCGCTGAAAAAAAGCCCCGATTTCTCAATCGGTGGGGTCATTTCCGACAAGGTTGGTACATAGGCACCGGGGAACACATATTTTGAGGTCCAGGTTGGCACCGGGCCGGGGTCGCGGAACTTGGCAATGGTATGGATTAAGGCCACGCCACTATCATTCAGCAAACGTGAGACCTGGCGGAAATACATTTTTGCGTCACGCAAGCCAACATGCTCGTACATGCCAACCGAGACAATGCGGTCGTACTGGCCCTGTTCTTTGCGATAGTCGCGCAACACAAATCGGCAGCGATCGGAAATGCCAGCCTCAACGGCGCGCCGATTGCTAATCGCCAGTTGATGCTCAGAAAGCGTGATGCCGGTCACATCAACACCAAATTCTTGGGCGAGCGTGAGCGCCATGCCGCCCCAGCCGCTGCCGATATCAAGCACCTTCATGCCCGGCTTCAACAACAGCTTCTTGGCGATATGGCGTTTTTTGTTGAGTTGGGCCTGTTCCAAAGTATCGTTGGGCGAGGCGAAGTAAGCACACGAATATTGTTTGTCCGTGTCCAGGAATAAGTCGAATAGCTCATCCTTTAAGTCATAGTGGTGCGCGACATTGCGTTTTGAATTAGCCAATGGATTGCGGCTGAGGACGCGGCGCACGATGCGCTGGGTTTCAAGCACTGCTCCGAAAATACCAGAGTGTGGGGCGTTGATGTAGTTCCCGTAGACAATATTGAGGAAATCATACAGCGACGCGCCATCATCAATGGTCAACGTGCCGTTCATATAGCCTTCGCCAACCGCCATTTCGGCGTCCAGTAATAATTGGCGGTGGAGCAGGGGGTCGTGCAACGTCATACCAACGCTCGGGCCTGGGGTGTGGCCCGTATAAACGTGACGAACGCCAGTAGCGTCGGTTACGCGCAGCGTTCCGGTGCGGATCAGGTTGCGAAAGACAAAATCAAACGGCTGCATATGCGGGAAGTCCTTATCCACCTTATCCAAAAAGAATCAGTGGCACGCCCACTGCCAAAATAGCTACGCCAATGACTTTCGGACGCGTTATTGGTTCAGCAAACATCATACGACCGACCATCAGCGCGGCCAATAACCCAGTCACACGCTTCAGGCCTTCAACCACGGCCACCATTGTGATTTGGTATGATGCCAACTGTAGGCCGTAACCAAGCCCCGCTGATATGGCCGCCCCGGCCATTGGTAAAGCACTCCCTGGCGGTGGAATCAGGCCGCGCACACCGCTAAGGGCGATGATCCAAATGCCACTGACAGCCATAATTGCCATGACCTGAATCAATCCATGCATCGGCACCGACGATGCGGTGATGCATAGTTTATCGAACACAGGCGTCAGCGACCACGCGACTGCCGTTCCCAACATGAAGGGGGCACCGGCCTCGCGGCGCAGAGCTTGCCAAGATGCACCAGCGCGCGCACCGTCACCGTGGGGCATGTAAAGCGCGAACAACCCTATGACGATCAGTGCCGTGCCGCTCATTTGTTGCAGGCTCATCACTTCTCCGAGCACCACAGCGCCAGTG
>JANLSL010000011.1:0-5358 GCA_031362385.1 Alphaproteobacteria bacterium
CCATACCATGGAACAGCTATTGGCGGTGATCGCCGAGGACAGCACAATCTCCGTATTAGTGTTGGGAGCGGGCACCGGGCCTGAGGGACCGGGTGAGATTGTCAGCGCGCTGTCAGGCAAGCTTTCCGGCCAGATTCGCATTCCGGTGACCATTGTGCCTGGCCACCTTACGGACGAGCAAATCGACAACCTCACTTGATTTCAGACTGATTTAGTCCTAATTAAGATAATGCTTTTTAGATTAAGGATTTCCCGGTCATGTTTATTCAAACCGAAGAGACCCCAAACCCCGCGACTTTAAAATTCCTGCCCGGCCGCGAGGTTATGGCAACGGGTGTGGCTGATTTTACATCCGTTAATATGGCGGCTGAACGTTCGCCCTTAGCCCTGATTTTGTTTGGCATCCCCGGCGTAAAGGGGGTTTTTCTGGGCAGCGATTTTATCACCGTCACCAAGGATGATGAAAAGTCCTGGCAAACTTTAAAGCCTATGGTGCTAGGCGGGATCATGGATCACTTCACATCGGGCCATGCGGTCATCGCCACCGGTGGCGAGGGCGCAGAAGACGAAGAATTTAACGAAGGAATCACCCCTGAAATTGTTTCGCAAATCAAAGAGCTGATTGAAACGCGCGTCCGCCCAGCTGTGGCGCAAGACGGCGGTGACATCATTTACAAAGGTTTCAAAGACGGAACGGTTTATCTTAACATGCGCGGCTCGTGTGCGGGTTGTCCCAGCTCTACCGCGACACTGAAGATGGGCATTGAGAATATGCTGCGCCATTACGTGCCCGAAGTATTGCAAGTCGAAGCAATCGCTTAAGCTGCTTGGTCGGCTTACATGTTCGGGCTTTCACCCCGCACAAAAATAATTGGCGGTGGTGTGACTGCTTTGCTTGTGGGCGGAGTTGCATCTTATCTCATGTTGAGTCCCGTCGGTAACGCAGTTCACTGGGACGCTGAGCTGAGCGACGAGCCGCTTAATGTGGCCGCACTTGAACAAGCTTTCGAGCGCATTGGATACGATTTCGATCAGGTTAGGGTTGGGCAAGCCCCCGTGCCACGCGTATTCGTGCGCACCATGCCGAGTGACTTGGACCAAGTCGCTGAGGTTGAACACCGCAAAGCGTTATTCTTAGGGGCAGTTCTACCGGTGGTTCTTGCGGTCAATGAACAGCTGGTACGCGAGCACGACGTCGTTGCGCGATTGGCAAAAAAGACCCGCGCTGGCGAAACGCTCAATTTGCGCGAGAAATTTGACCTTCAACGCTTGGCAAAAACATTCGAAATCATCGATCAAGACGACACACAAAATGCAACCGAGCTCGGCGACGCATCGATTGTTGAAGAGTTGATGTTGCGGGTTGCACCAATCCCCGTGTCATTAGCACTGGCGCAAGCCGCTGAAGAAAGTGCGTGGGGGTTGTCGCGTTTTGCCGTTGAAGGCAATGCATTGTATGGGCAGTGGGTTTGGAATGACGATGTTGGTATTATTCCAAAAGGGCGTAGAACTGGCCAAGGTCATAGCATTCAGGCGTTTGCCGATATTTATGAATCAACCGCCTCATATGCCCATAACCTGAATACGCATCTGGCCTATAAGCGCTTTCGCCGCATGCGCGCCTATATGATTACTGCATCGGGTTACATGGACAGTGTTTCATTGGCAGGCGCATTGACGCGCTACTCTGGCCGCGGCCAAGCTTATGTTGAATCGTTGCGCACCCTCATGCGTGCAAATGAATTGTCTATGCTTGACCGCGCAAAATTGACCGGGACTTAAGCTCGTATACCAAGGAGAAAATGTGTGCGTGAAACAGTAAGCGATTCCGGACTTAATTCTATTTTCCGCACTGCGCGCACCCAGAATAGTTGGCATGCCCAAACGGTCGCTGATGATCTTCTAAGGCGCATCTATGACCTGATGAAAATGGGCCCCACCAGTGCCAACTGTTCGCCAGCGCGTTTTATTTTCGTGGTCAGCCCGGAGGGCAAAGAGAAGTTAAAGCCAGCGCTTTCGGCAGGGAATTTGGCCAAAACCATAAACGCGCCAGTAACCGTGATTATTGGTACAGATACAAAGTTTTATGAACTACTGCCTGAGTTATTCCCCCACGATAAAACCGCGCCATCATGGTTTTCGGGCAATGAGGCGTTAGCGCAGGAAACCGCCTTTCGCAATGGCACCTTGCAGGCCGCTTACTTGATGATTGCGGCGCGGTCTTTGGGTTTGGACTGCGGCCCCATGAGTGGGTTTGACCAAGCCAAAGTGAATGCGACGTTTTGGCCCGACGGGCGGATCAAAGCTAATTTCCTCTGCAACATTGGCTATGGCGATGACGCGAAAATATTCCCGCGCGGACCGCGCTTAGACTTTGAGCGCGCCTGCCAGATTATTTAATTTATACGGCGAAGCGCTTGGCGATCAGATGATCAAGCGACAAGGTCCCTGGGCCGCGCACCACAACCATCGCCAACAAAAACAGCCAATAGAAGTGCTCGGTTGAATCGTAGTCGGGCATCGAGGCGCCCAACACAAACTGAATAACACACGTCATCAGGATCAATGGAACTGCGGCAAGGCGCGCAGCAAGGCCGATGAATAAAAACACCGGCATGGCAATTTCAGCTGTCATGCCCAAAGCCGCTGCCACTTCAGGCGGCAGGATTGGCAAATGATACTCGTCTTTGAATAAGAAGACTGTCGATTCCCAGTCTTGAGCTTTCAAAAGCCCGGAGCGAAAGAAGACCAGCCCAATCCATATACGAATACTTAAGTCGAGAACTGGCGCCGCGAAAGTCGACAAAAGCGCTTTGACGGTGCGGACAAGGGGCACGATCTTGGAAATTATTTTTTCTGTGGTCACGACATGAATCCTTACGTCTGAAGTATTCGCGGCCTTATTGACACGATGGCCAAAAATTGAACCATCGGAAGATAAAGCAAAGTAGCCATGGGGGCTGATCGTACACATAACGCCCAACTTAAGCGTTGCCTTGGTGGATTTTTTAAATCCATCGGCCTGATCTTGTGCGGCTTCATGATCTGACCCAAAGCCGTCAGGTGGGTGTTGTTGCGTTCGCGCTGGAACAGCGTTCCGCCGAATTCGCCCTCGAGCGACTTAATCGCCTTCGTCAGCGCCGGTTGCGAAACGTGGCATACCTCAGCCGCGCGTGTGAAATTCAACTCGCGGCACAGCGCAAGAAAGTATCTGATTTGATGGAGTTCCATGGCTGCCGCCCCCCGGCTGAATGCCTCCGTTATACTCGAGGCAGGAAACCAACTACGTCGTAAACTTCGCGCAAGGTTTCTTGCGCTAGCGCATTGGCCTTATCAGCCCCACGGGCCAAGATTCGGTCAATTTCTGCTGGATCGCGCATCAGGCGCTGCATTTCCGCGTTAATCGGCCCCAGCACATTGACGGCGGTTTCCGTGAGTTTTGATTTAAAGGCCGAGAATTGAAGCCCGGTAATCTCGGCCAAAACTTCTGGCACGGTTAAGTTCGTAAGTGCGGCGTAGATATTAATCAGGTTAGCCGCTTCGGGCCGGCCTTCCAATTCGGCTGGACTTGTCGGTAATGGGAGGGGGTCAGTTTTGGCCTTCTGAAATTTCAGCGCAATGCTATCGCGGTCATCGGTCATGTTGATACGCGAATAGTCGGACTCTTCAGACTTAGACATTTTTTTTAAGCCATCGCGCAAACTCATCACGCGCATCCCGGGCCCGCGAATGACTGGCTCGGGCAGTGGAAAGACTTCTTTGCTAAAATCGATATTAAATTTTTGAGCAATGTCGCGGGCCAATTCCAAGTGCTGCTTCTGATCATCACCAACCGGAACATGGGTGGCCTTATAAACCAAAATATCAGCCGCCATGAGGTTGGGATAAACATACAGCCCAACAGAAGCGTTCTCGCGGTTCTTGCCCGCTTTATCTTTGAACTGGGTCATGCGGTTGAGCCAACCAATACGCGCCACACAATTAAAAACCCACGCCAATTGGGCGTGTGCTGGCACATGGCTTTGTACAAACAGCGCGTTGGCCACAGGGTCAACGCCTGAAGCAATCATGCCAGCAGCAACTTCGCGCGTCGTTCGTTTAATCTCAGCCGGGTCTTGCCAAACGGTGATGGCGTGCATGTCGACAATGCAAAACAGACACTCATAGTCGTTTTGTAAGGCGACCCAATTGCGAATGGCGCCTAAATAATTGCCGAGATGCAAATTTCCCGTGGGCTGGATGCCGGACAGGATGCGCCCGGCTTTTGGCCTGAGCGGTGTGGACCCGCTGGTGGACATGACGTCCTCCGATGAAGGGTACACGGTTGGACCCGCGCACCTCGTGTTAAGATGTAAGGGTGGTATCCCAGCCCTGGGGAGTGGTCAAGAACGCCTGCGCAGACGGCGTATATCGGCAAAGCTGGCCGCACCGGTGGCAAGAATCGAGCTGGCAAAAACAACCGCGCCCCCGATGATAAGCCCGATCAGCACTACGGTGCGAATGCCAAGCGGGCCTGATGGGCCATCGGGTGTCCCAAAAATTGGGCCCACGTAGGTGGCCACGGCCCACGTTCCACCCCATAGCGCCAAACCCATAAGTGCAGCGGCAAGAATTATTTTAGGAATGCCGCGTGAGAGCCGTTGATCTGGAACCAAGTGGGAGCGCCGATAAAGCGCTACGGCTAAGATGGAGATATTGAGCCACGCAGAAACAGAGGTTGCCAAAGCAATCCCCACATGACCCAGCACATTCATCAGGCCCACGTTCAACGCCACACACACAATGAATGCGGCAAATGCCGCTTGGACCGGCGTTTTGGTATCGCCACGGCTAAAAAACCCAGGGGTGAGAGCTTTGTTCAAAACATACGCAGGCAGCCCAAATGAAAATGCCATCAGCGCTGCGGCAACAGCTTCGCGGTCTGTGGCTGAAAATGCGCCGCGCTCAAACAGAACAGATGTGATCGGCTCGGCCAACATCGCTATCCCCACAGCAGCCGGAACTGTAAGCAACAAACTAAGCTCAAGCGCGCGGTTTTGATCTGCCAGAGCCGCATCCGTGTCACCGTTTTGAAGATGGCGCGTGAGAACTGGCACCAAAGCAACACCGATCGCATAACCAATAATGCCAACCGGCAATAAGTTTACGCGGTCGGCATAATACAACCAAGATACCGCACCTTCTGAAACCAGCGTTGCAACGATTTTATTGACGACCAGATTGAGTTGATAAATGCCCGCGCCAATCATCACCGGGAACATGCGCGCGAGCAGCAGTTTTACGTCTGGCGTCAGCTGAGGCATCTTGAAGCGAAAGCGCATGCCAATGCGTTTGCAGTCTTGCGCCAACCAGAAAAAC
>JANLSL010000182.1:0-2766 GCA_031362385.1 Alphaproteobacteria bacterium
TACAACAATTTTTATGAATTCGGCACCGATAAGGCCGACCCCGCCGCCAAGGCTGGCAAATTCAAGCCAACACCATGGACGGTAAAGGTCGATGGCCTGTGCAACAACGGCGGCACTTTCGCGCTGGAAGACTTCATCAAGTCGCATCAACTGGAAGAACGCATCTATCGTCTGCGCTGTGTTGAAGCATGGTCGATGGTCATCCCCTGGATTGGCATTTCATTAGGCGACGTCATCAAGAAAGTTGACCCCCAGGGCAGCGCCAAGTTTGTCTCGTTCGAAACCGTGGTGCGCCCCGAAGAAATGCCCGGGCAAAAATCACGTTTCATTTTGCCGTGGCCCTATGTTGAAGGCTTGCGCATGGACGAAGCTATGAACCCGCTGGCAATTTTGGCAGTTGGGTTGTACGGCGAGACTTTGCCCAACCAAAACGGTGCGCCCTTGCGCCTGATGGCGCCCTGGAAGTACGGTTTCAAAAATATCAAATCCATCGTGCGCATCAGCTTTGTGGAAAAGCAGCCGCAGAACACCTGGAATGTCACTAACCCGGGCGAGTACGGTTTTTATGCAAACGTGAACCCCAAGGTTGATCATCCGCGTTGGACCCAAGCATCAGAACGCCGTATCGGCGACTTTTTGCGCCGGGATACGCTGATGTTTAATGGCTACGAAGAAGAAGTGGCCAGCTTGTATGCGGGCATGGACCTGAAGCGGAATTATTAAGGCGCGGGTCTATAGCCCGCCAATTGGGAGGCGACGAATACGGATTCGCGCATCATCAAACACAACGACGCTCCCTTCGACCAAGGCAGAACTGATTGCGTCTAAATTGTTTAGAATCAGATCGGCTTGTGCCTCGGGCTTTCGGTCAATCCCGCGCCTCAATAAAATAACTGATGGTTCGCGTTCACTGCCCAAAGACAGCAGAGTTCCAAAATCAGTATCGGCAGATACAATGACACGATGCTCGGTGCCCGCGCGTGCAAAGATCACGTCATCATCGGCAGCTTGTAACCCGTAGTCGCGAACATGAACTGAGTCGTGCCCCGCCGCCGCCAGAAGCGCTGAAAGTTTAGGCGACAGTGCGTTGTCGATGAGGAATTTCAATGCATCGCCAAAGGTAGTTCGCGTTCGCGAACCGCATCGGCGGCGAATTTCAGAGACTCGCGAATATCCTCGATTTGTAAATCGGGGTAAGCAGCCAAGATGTCATGATTCGAAAGCCCATCGGCGACCATCCCGATGATGCTGGCGACGGGAATCCGAAGGCTACGGATACAGGGCACGCCATCCATTTGGCGCGGGTTAACTGTAATACGAGTGTATTTCATGAGTTGAGCCCTGAGCGGCTGATAGCGAATATCACCATTATAGTGCTTAATCTCAGCAGAAAAAATGCCGATCTTGCTCTCGGTGCGGTTATAACCCCTAGATCGCTTGTTTTTTTACCTTTCTAGGCCTCAAATACGAGCCGGTTTTGCCTCACCTTGAGTGTCTGCCATGCCCGAAGCGCCATTAACAAAAACTGAAGCCGCCGATACGCCGAACCTCGACGCGTTCTTTCGCCCAACCCACGACGAGTACGTGCGCACGCGTTACATCGGCGGGCTGCTCAACCACGCCATGATGAACCTGCGCTATGCGGTGTGGGACGAATACAAAGCCAACGTCGAGCCTGCGTTCAAGAAAAAGCATGGTCGTGCGGCTCAGAACGGCAAAGAAATTTTCCATGCCATCAAGTCCAATACATTTTTCCGTACCTACAGTTCATTTCGCTACAACGCCCAGGAGATGGGCCCGCAAAGCGTGCAAGCCGCCGTCGAGCGCGTTATTCCGCAGTTGAATGCGGCCGCCGCCCGCGTGCCCGATACCGACCATGTGGGCGGAACGCTGCGCATCAATTCAGGTATCGCCTATCCGCAGTATCTGACAGGCATGGATGCACACCTGACGCCCGGCGGATATTGGTCAGAGCATGCTGGCCAAGGCGATATTTCACAGGCGTTGATGTTGCAAGGGCGGCGGATTGCCGGGCCGGCCGTGAACTCTAATCGCGATTTCAGCAGTGTGGGTGCCGCAGTGGGCACGTGGCTGTCGCGCAAGTTCCCCGACTTCAAACCGCGTCGTGTACTCGATCTTGCTACGCAAGAGGGTAAACAGCTGTACCCCTACCGCGATATTTTTCCGGGCATCGAACTGCATGGACTTGATATCGCAGCACCTAGTCTCCGGTATGGCCATGCGATGGCCGCCTACAAGGGCGTGCCCATTCACTTTAGCCAACAAAACGCCGAGACGATTGATTACCCCGATGGGCATTTTGATTTGATTGTTTCAAGTTTCTTCCTGCACGAAATTGCGCTGCCCGCCACCAAGCGCGTGATCGCCGAGTGCTATCGGCTACTGGCGCCGGGCGGCATCATGGCGCACATGGAATTGCCGCCCAGTAAAATGTGCGACACGCTGCTCGATTTCAGTTTCAACTGGGATGCGCGCTACAACAACGAGCCCAACTATGCCCACTACCGCGCCCAAGACCCTGTATCGCTGTGCAAAGCCGCAGGCTTCTCGCGCAAAGATACGTTCGAGTTGGAAGTGCCCGTACCCGCCACCTTCAAGCCTGAGAATTATGAGAAGTTTTTGAAGGGCGAGATGGCCTCACCCGCTCATGGGCGCGGCGGGTGGTTTATTTTCGGCGCGCGCAAAGTTTAATTCAAGGCAATGACCGCCCGCGCCGATTCAAAAATCCCCCGGCGCACGGCTCTT
>JANLSL010000219.1:0-9195 GCA_031362385.1 Alphaproteobacteria bacterium
GCGTTGATCGGGGCCCATGCTGATGTGAAGCGCGTTGAGTCACTTATTGACTCTGACCTTCGCAAAGACCGCGACTTGTGCGATGGTCAGAGTCAATAAGTGACTCAACGCGCTTCACATCAGCATGGGCCCCGATCAACGCTTCAGGCTTGAGCGGATTGACTAGGTGCAGGCGGATCGCCTTCTCCGCCTCATCGACCGTGAATTTATAAAGCCTTATGCGCGTAAACTTGGTTGGGTCGTTGTCACGGTATTCTTCCAGGTACAGCACATTGTCGCCCACTTCGGGCATGGTGACATGTTTTAAAATAGTGCGCACCGGATAGAACGGCTGATCCGCACCCTGACGTTTGATCTGTGCGGCATTATCGTAGGTGCCGGGAAATATTTTTAACAGTTCAGTAAGCTGGCTTTGAAGGTCGGCTGTGGTTTGCGCACGTGCACCCGCGCTCCACAGCAAGCTTGCGATCACCAGCCCCTTGGCAAGTTTGTGAATCATATACCGCCCAGAACTTCCAAAGCCGCGCGTTCGCCAGACTCCATGGCACCTTCCATGCCGCGATTGGTCAGCGCGGTGTGCTCGCCCGCGAAATGAATACGCCTCAAGGGCTTGGCAATCTCGCTGCGCACAAAGGCATCTGCTGCTTCGGGCGTCAGGCGATCGAGCGCACCAGCCTCAAGCCCGTTCACATAGGCCAGGTAACAGGCCGGTGCGCCGTTGTCGTCATACAACAAATTTAATCGGTCGAACGGTGAGTCCGTCCACATGCTGGGGGGCAAACCATTTTTCTCCCAGAATGGTTTTTCGATGGCGCAGTGAATTTGGAACGTCTTGTAATAGGGCATCAGTTCAGAGGCCTGCTAACCCTGCCCCACCACGATCACATCAGGTTCCGCAGCAAGCACCTTGCGGGGTACCAACGATGGTAGTGCAGCGACGGCCAAAGCAGTGCGACGGGTGAGCGCGGTCATGCGGGGCCTACTTCGATAGTGGCTTGTAGCCGATGATGGAACACATCAGCCCGTCGGGATCATAAAAAATCATTTCGGTGTACACACCAGCCTTCATGTAGGCGTCATCGGTGGGCTTGGTGTAGGGCGTGGGCGGGGTGAGGAATTTATAACCGTGCTTGATCAGGTCGGCGTAAATCTCGTCACCTTTGTTGGTTGAGAACACGTGCGAGCCCTGCCCCCAATGAATTTGGCCCTGGGTGGGGTGGGGTGCCACGGGCAACTTAGGTTCGGTGATGTAAAACAGCCCAATCAGACCGGCATCGATGGACGTGTCTGCCGATAAATACACAATACGCATGGTGCAGGTGGGTAAGTTGATCAGCTTGCCGATGAACGGCCCTGAGATATTTTTATCCTCGATAATTTTCATACCGAGAATATCGCGATAAAGTGCCAGCGATTTGTCGATGTCACGGCAGAAAATTGAAATGCGTTTAACGGGCGAAACGCGGGACTCAACGGTCATAATACCCTCACAATGGATCGTTCAGTTTAGCGACAGAGGCCTATACCTTCGATAACTAATATAACTGTCGTCCTGGGGCTTGTCCCCAGGACCCAGGGCAATTCAACACCAATCGGTCATGCCCCGGAAATGTCGCCGTAAAGATCACGCCACATGGGGTTGCCTTCTTCAATCTTATTGATCTTCCATTGGCGGTGCCAAAATTTCATCGTCTTTTCGCGCTAAATCGCTGTACGAGCAGCGGCATATTGCTCGAAATAAACGAGCGGCTTTACACTGTGCGTTTTCGTGACGCCTGGCACAGTGCCTTGCTTGTGCTCAAAAACACGACGGACAAGATCATTGGTCACGCCTATGTACGGCTGTATATGTTATAGGCCGTTTCATGTGGCAAACTTAACAAGTCTAGGGTCAGATGCTACAAGAAATTTAATTTAACGTCTAACGGCGGCAGAACATCTTGATTCATATTTATCTGGAAATCCTCAAGGTACTTACAAGTTCCTTTCGAACCCTTGAGTCTAAGGTTGAGGCGCCAAAACTGGTGCAGCGATCAGGCTTCGAGGTATTCAGATATGAGACGAAATCGCTTGAAGCCGCGCTAATTCAGAAGCTCGCCCGCACTATAAGCGGGCTAAATGCTTCTTTGACGCTTCTGGCTTCTGGGTATGTCCAAGAACTTACTGCAATCCTTAGAATGTTGGATGAGTTTACTGAAGATATAACTTTCTTGTGCTTCGCAACTAACAGCGCCGAAGACGAAAAGTTAATTCGGAATTATTTAGATGATTTCTACCAGGAAGATTTCAGCGATCTTAGCAAACCATTTCTTTCAACGCTCAGCAGGAAGATTCCACCTCGAAAAAAAATTCACGCGGCTATAGCACGTAATCCTCATCAAAGCTCAAATCCAAGCGACGTTCAGGCTCTGCACGGGGTTCTTGGCCAAGCACACTCCGGCTTTGTTCATGCTGCATCAGTTCACATTTTGGAAATGTACGGGGGAAATCCTCCAAACTTCCATATATCAGGAATGGCGGGTACGCCAAGGGTCGCTGAGTATGAACGATATCTTTGGAATTACTTTTACAGAGGTTTGTTGGCGTTAATGAGCATCGCTCTAAAGTTCGGAGAAAAAGACTTACTCGGCTCGCTCTATGCTTTTCGAGCACACATAGAGCTAGAGTCAGGCAACACGGACTGGCCTGAAGGCTATGAAATGTTCAAGAACCTAAAGAAAAAATCTTAGACTACCGCTCTCAACAGAGAACGTAGGCATCGCTCCCTTCCGAGGCGAGTTATCTGGGATGGTTTATTTAACAGTTTCGCAAAATTGCGCCGCTTGCGCTTTTTCCAGTGGCCGCGATGGTAGGCATCCGAGGCGATCAATGGAATAACGCTGGAGGCTTCTGCAAACACCATCTGCTCGCAGGCCGAGTCCACCTTGCCCCAAGAATTGGCTTCCTTCAGTGTGGATGACGAGCAGGCACCGTCGCGCACATCGGCCACGGTAATTTGCACGGCATATTTGTGCATCTCGACATCTTCATGGCCCAACACTTCGGCACACACGACAGTATCTTGTACGAAATTTTTGGGCACGCCGCCGCCAATCATCATCAAGCCGGTGGTGCCAGCTTTCAGTTTGATGTCGGTGAGTTCGCGGAAGTCGGCAATGGCATCCAGCACCATGTGCTTTTTTGGATTGTCAATTTGGTGTTTGACCAAACCAAAGCCTGCTGATGAGTCGACAAAGGCCGGGCAGAAAATCGGCACGCCGTGGTCATAGGCGTTTTCAACCAACGAGCCTTTCTTCTTGGCATTCTTTTTCAGCCAGCGGCCCATCTCGTGGATGAATTCACGGCTGGAGTAGGCGCGCGGCTGCAAGCTATTGGCGATTTTGCCAATGGTGTGATCGCAGGCTTGTAACTCCTCTTCATCGATATACGTGTCGTAGATGCGGTCGATGTAAAGCGCGCGCAACTCTTTGTCGTCGTTGTACTGGCTGCCCTGGTAATGCTTGAAGCCCATGGCTTCAAAGAAATCCATATCGACAATTGAAGCTCCGGTGGAAACAATTGCGTCAACCATGCCGTACTTCACCATGTCGGCGTACACCTGCATGCACCCACCCGCCGAGGTAGAGCCCGCCAGCGTCAGCACCACCGAACACTTGGGATCGGCCAGCATTTGGTTGAAAATCTCGGCCGCCCGCGCGGTATCGCGCGAGGTGAACGACATTTTACCCATCGCCGTAATAATCGGCCGAGCATCGAATTTGGTGAAGTCGATGTGCTCAATCGGCGTGGAAAGCAGCGCTGCTTTTTTGTTGGTTTTTTTATTACGTTCGGCCATGCGAGAGCATCCTTTTGCGATATGAGTGCGTGATCGCCCAGCGTTGGCGTGCGACCAAGTGTGGTAGTGCTGTTGATGGCATTTTCGGCGGCGGACCGGAAGTCCGCTTTATGTGAAAATGCGCGCGGACGCTATTTAGCCAGAAGCAGCCGCCTTGTGTCTTGGCGTTGGCCCCGAGCATCTTGGGCATGAAGGTTTTGTGACGCAGGCTCTGGTTGATCTGCCGATTGCGGTAAATTCTGTGGCCCAGGTGCCCGGCGCATCGCCGGAACCAAGGCCTGGGGATGGGGCTCGGCGAGCGCTTTCTTGCGCAGGTGCTCAAACGCAAAGGGTGCGGCTTCCGGCCATACGGTGGCCACAAACTCGGAATGAAAGCCATTGAAACGAGTTTGCATAGTTGAGCCGTAGGCGCCCAGCATTCCAATCTCGATCCAGTCGCCTTCCTGGGTGTCTTCGGGCAAGCAGAAGGGGCCCTTCATTTTATCGAGGTTATCGCAGGTCGGGCCGTAAAACATGAACGGCACCATCTTCTCAGACGGCGGGCGCGCATTGGCGTCTTTATGAGTGTTACCCTTGCCGCCCTTTTGGGGGCGCACCAACCGAACCGGAAACTTCCAGTTCAAGGCACCAGCGTCGAACAAGCTGCCGTAGGTTCCGTCGTTAATATAAAGGCGGCGACCTTTGCGCAAATTGACACGCACCAGCATTGAGGCTGCTGCTGCAACCATCGCACGGCCGGGCTCGCACCACAGTTCTGTACCCTGGTCTACGAACGGTTGGGCGGCCAGTTTGATAGCGTCGATAAAATTTTCCAGCGGCGGGGGTGTCATATTCGGGTAGGTGGCCGGGAAGCCACCGCCGATGTCGAGAATATCAACCTTCACCTTGGCCTTGGAGGCGACATCAAGCGCACGTCCAATGGCAGCCGTGTAAGCCGCAGGGTCCATGCATTGCGACCCGACGTGGAAACAAATGCCAACCTTCGCGGCCACTTTGCGTGCATGACGCAGCAAGTCAGCCGCCGTGGTGGGGGCCGCACCAAACTTGCCCGACAGATCATAGGCCGCGGCATTACCTGCCACCGCCAAACGGACAAACAGGCGCAAATCGCGCGCCGACTTGGTTTCTTCCATCAGCTTCATCAGCTCAGCGGCTGAGTCGAGCGCGAAGTCACGAATGCCCATGCGGTAGGCGCGCCGGATTGATTCGCGCGACTTGACCGGGTGCATAAAATGCAGTTTGGCGTCTTTGAATAGGCCTTTGATCAGGCGGGCTTCGTCCAGCGAGGCCACATCAAAATGGCGAATGCCAGCCGCATACATATGCCGCAGCATGTCGTGGCCGGGATTACACTTGACCGCATAAAGAACTTGGCCTGGGAACAGGTCGATAAATTTTTTGGCTTGGGAACGAACGGCTTCTGGAAACACGCACTGAACCGGCGTCTCGGGCTTGAGGCGCTTGGCAACTTCGTCAATGGACCGGAACATGTATTCCGGTGTGGCAAATGTTTGGGTTTCGGTGCTGCGGGGCAGCGATCGGTGTGGTTCCATCTCTTCCTTTTTCCGCCTCTCTCCGCCGCGATCTGCTTTTCTACGTCGCGACCTTTGTTAATAATGACCCACTTCTTTTTATATAAACCTTAACTTTTAAGGTGGGCTTAACGACACTCGGTGGTGGAGGCATCCTTCAAACCAGAAGGACATCAAACCGGCCGAGAACAACCAATTCATGGCCATCCCATGCCAGGGCCATCTTATGCCAGGGAACAAACATCGACAAACTCCGCAACGCGGCGGTTCGTGCGTCGAAGGTAGCGTTTCAATCTCGAGAGGGGCAGGCACGGCCTCCTTTGATCAATCAGACGAATAGTACAAGTCCAACCAACGAAAGGACGCTTACGTCGTTGCTTTACAGCGATCAGCTTTTAGGCACGTGCGCGTACGTCTTCGAAAACGCATTTACTCTCATTAGACGAGAAATCAAGCAAAAATATCCCCCACGCAGATTTTTTTTGACTCTGTTGCATGGTTGCGCCGATGCTACGCCATCGCCGGGCCGTCCGGCACCAACAAGGAGAATACGGATGCTCGAGTTATTTCCCTTCACTGCGATCGTCACTTCGCTGGGCCTGCTGGTCTATATTTGGGTCACGCTGAAGGTCGGAGGGGCGCGCGCTAAGTTCGGAGTCAAAGCGCCCACCGTCGACGGACCGCCAGACTTTCAGCGGGTTTTCCGGGTTCAACAGAACACCGTTGAGCAGATTGTCCTGTTTATCCCGGCGCTGTGGTTGTTCGCCGCCGCCTGGGGCGACGTCTGGGCCGCTGGCATCGGAATCTTCTGGCCGGTGGGAAGAATCATCTACGCCGTGAGCTACTACCAAGCCGCCGAGAAGCGCGGCGCAGGATTCGGCCTGACCTTCATGCCTTCGGCGATTCTGGTTCTGGGTGGCTTGATTGGCGCAGTGATGAAAGTTCTCTAACGCTCGATTCGCTTAACGCAGCCCAAAATAAAAAGGCACGGCTCATCGGGGTCCGTGCTTTTTTTATCCACTGATTCGCCCAGAGGTTATGGCCACGAGGCTATGGTATAGGCGGCGTAGCGATCAATTCGCGCAGATCTGCCAGAGCGGCGTCGTTGAGTGTTGATTGCACCCGGCCGAGTTCGACGCCTGCTTTATCTGTCACCACTATCAGTGGCATGGTCTTGTTATTCACGCCCAGCGCTGGAAAGTATTTATCTTCATCGACATACATAACAATGACTCGGTCCCTGAGCGCCTTATCGGCATAGATTGACCGCATCCCACCAGAAATAAACCCGCGCACGATGGCCCCGGGGTTGGGGATCAGCGGCATGTTGTAGACCTGAACCGTGGTCCCGTTGCGATCAGGTGCCAGTGCGGCGTCCCAGGCGTCGACCGCGGCTTGCATGTCACGCCCAAAACTAAACATCAGCACATTGCGCTCGGCCGTAAAGTCTTTGGGGACGATCATTTTGGCTTTGTTGAGGGTCTCAACCTTGGCCTCAGGGATCGCAGTGCCGACCGCCGCGTGAAGGCTGGCGGGCGGCGCAATCAGCGCACCGGCGAGCGAAAGTGCTGCAAAACGTAAGCGAATTTTCATAACGCCTCTATTCCGCTGCTACAGCCTCTGGTGCCGTGACAGACTGCAATGGGACTGGCTTATGAACCCAGCCCTTAGGGTCAGATTTACGCGCGGGCGATGGGATCACCATGATCTGATGTTTTGACGCCTGCGCGTAGGCTTCAGAGTCTATCGCACCATGGGTGCGCGCCCATTCTTGAACCTTGCGGCGATACGTCAACTCCATGCCATCGGCCTCGATCAAGAATTCCTCGGTGGTGGATTTGGGGGTCAGTTTTGGTTTCACGAAACGCACGATGTTGTGATCTTCCTCGATGGCTTGATACAGGCCCTTCAAGCGTTCAGGGTCATGCTCAGGTTCCATCAAAAAGTTGCGCGCCTGGAAGCCGTAGCTTTTAGTATTGAATTCATCGATTGGGGTGCGTGCCGAGAACAGCACTTGGGAAATTTCTGTGGTCATTTCTTGGTAGAGCATCTCGGTGATGCCCACCATCGAGAACTCCAACGTCACCCGCGTCGTCTTACGGTCGGTGGGCAGCATGGCCTGCATCGCGGCAGACTTTTGCGCGTTGGGCGGGGCTGCACGCACGCGCGTGACGGTCGCGCCATATGGGGTATCAGTGATCGGCACAATGTTGGCCTTGGGGCTCAACCGGCTACCAAAGGCCTTGTGCACAAATGCCGGGTGCGAGGTATCGACCGAGTTCTCGCCCAGGCGAATCCAATTCACGTCGGTGTAAACGTAGTCATAGGTCAGAATGCGCCACTCGGGTGCGTTCAAGAAAGGCTCGTACCAATCGGGGATCATTGGGCGCTTGCTTTCTTCTTCGTCACCCAAAAACACCCAGACCATGCCCATCTTTTCTTGGACAGGATAGGAATCAAGCCGGGCGCGCTTGGGGATGGTAATGTCATCGCCCATCGCCGGAATTTTGGTACACGCCCCAGCGGTGTTGAATTCCCAGCCGTGGTAGGAGCACGCAATACAGTCGCCTTTGATTTCGCCGCGATGCAACGCGCCGCCACGGTGGCAGCACACATCGCTCATGCAGTTGATCTTGCCGCTGGAGTCGCGAAACAGCACAAAGTCCAACCCCAACATCCGAGATTTGAAGGGCGTGACCCCGATCTCAGCGGTCCGCGCCGCGACATACCAGTTGTTGATCAGCATCGCCCTACTCCAGTTTTGTGCTTTTATACGATGGTTTATATACGGCCACCGCACGCACCAGGATCAATGACCCAGGTCAAAGATATCATACCTCTATAACCTTTTGCGAGATGGCGTGTTGGCGCACATCCATAAAAATGATCAATATGAGCAGCTGAGGGTCTTGGGTGAGGTGTCCGCAATGAAGCATTTGTTCGCTGTGTGTCTGGCAGTGCTGACGATTGGTGCCGCCTCAAGCTTGGCCCAAACCCCTCCTCCGGCCATTCCAAGTGGCAGTGGCGCGCGCATGGAGGCAAAGCCTTGGTTGGCCAACCAGCCCAGAATCATGAAACGGCGCTTTGCCGACATCGCCGAGGGCCAAGTGCATTATTGGCAAGGCGGGCCGAAAAACAGCAAGAAAACGCCACTGTTATTTATGCACCCTGGCCCGCAGACCGCGCGCGTCCAAGTGCCCTTGTTGGATGTGCTGGCAGAAGACCGCCCGGTCTATGCCCCTGACCTGATGGGTATGGGCGATTCATCGCCGCCTGCGATTAAAGACAACCAGGCCCCCGACCTTGAATACTTCGCAAATGCAGCCATACGGTTTGCCGACGCGGTGGGTTTGAAAGAATTTGATTTGATGGGATCATCACTGGGTGGTTACGTGGCCGTGGAAATGGCCCATCAGCAGCCCGGCCGGGTGAAGCACCTGGTGATCAACCGCCTCAACATCATGAGCGGGGAATTACTCGAACAGTTTACTAAATATCATGGCCCCAAAGTCGTGCCCGACCACAGCGGCATGTACGTGACGTTTATGTGGAGCCGCCTCAAAGATCTTTATACTTACGTGCCGTGGTTCCAGCACGACGCCAAAAACTTGCGCGGGCGCGGGCTGCCAAGCCCTGAGATCATGAACATCACGTTCATTGAGCAAATGAAAATGGCCACCACCCAGTACATGGCCTTTGACGCCTATTGGCGTTACCCGATTGCCGCGCGGTTTGCGGGGCTGAAAGTGCCGGTGATGGCTGGGGCTGATGGCGTGAAGTTATTGCCCAGCGCGAAAGCGTGGGATCCCAAATTTTCTGGCGATGTGA
>JANLSL010000224.1:0-1785 GCA_031362385.1 Alphaproteobacteria bacterium
CTTTAATGCCGCCCGGTTCGTCAAGCAACTGCGGCGGTCGAACGATGGTAAAGGCTAAGCCTGAGGCGCGCAGGTGGTTTTCAGCCTTCATTTTCCACAACAACAAACCATTGAAGAGTTTGTTGAAGGAATGTGACGGGATGGTGACGTTGCATGAGCTTTCCAATATAAAATGCCCAACGCCACCTGCTTTGGCCGCGTCGATGAGGTTGCTGACACCTTCAAAGTCCACTTTCTCGGGGTTGTTGTCACCCTGTGGTTCACGCGCACCCACACAGCACATGATTGCACCAACGCCTTTACAGGCAGCAGGCAAGGATGACGCATCGCGCACATCACCTTTGATCCATTCGATTTTTGGGCTTTCATTTTTTGCTGCTTTAACCGGATCGCGGGTGAGACCGCGCACGCGGTAGCCCTCTTTAACCAACGCGGCGGCGACAAGTTTGCCGGTCGCACCACTTGCCCCAGCCACTAACACCAGTGGTTTGGTCTCGGCGGCCGATACGCGCGTGGCTGCAAGCGCGCCTGACAAAAGTGCGCCAGCTGTGCGTCGTGAAATTTTGATGCTCATGTGTTTGCCCTCACCGGTTTGAGCATAAGGGCTCTGCCGAAGGCAGCAAGGGCGGAGAGGGGGGAAAAAATAGGCCCCGGCCTAGCCATTCTGGCTAAGTTCCCGGGGCCGTGGTCACCTCTTTATACCCAGCATCTGACGAATGACGGCGAGGTGACCGAAAGGGGGTAAGACGATTATTCCTTGGTGACGCCGCGCACATCGACCAACTGAGCACCAATGGCTTCGTTGACTTCGTTGTAGGCGGCTTCAAGTTCCTGCAGGCGCATGCGCATGCCTTTAAGTTGTTCCATTTCCGCATCCGTTATGGGGGTGCGGTTCGACGCCATGGTCAGCGTCGTGGCGATATATTTCGCTTTCATTTCGGCAGACATTTTGGCCAGGTCGATCATTTCGCGCGGGTCGATGGTGTCGACCTGGCGTTTGATCGCGCGGCGTAGCTCGTCTTCGGCCACTTGGCTCATGTGCCTTGCAAACTGGCTGGCTGACAGCGTAGTGGGCGAGGGGCGTGTCTTATCCACCACGGGCGTGGTGGTACTTTCTGAAAGCCCGGGGCCCGATTGCCGACGGACAGAGATAAAATCAATCACAGACATGACCACGTTGCTCCAATGTCGTCAGGGCTTTCAGCCCCGGCTTCCTTATCTTGTTTTGCAAGCCCTGTGCCAGCCGGGCAGCCAAAAAAATGACATAAAATCAATGGCTTAGATTGCCCTCTGTGTGCGACGCACGGCTGCGCCGCGCGGCTCGGCAATTTCTTCCGCTCCTTTTTTGCAGGCCCACGCAGGGCAAACTGATGCGAATCACATCAAAATGGCGCGGGCTTTTTTTAAAAAACCAAAGCCCAAACGGGATGATGTCCTAGGGCATTGCGGACCAAGTTCAGTGCATCTAAGGTCTTGGCAGTATTGAAAATCGCCTCTGATCCGGTGGGGACTGGCAGAGCGCAATTAGGGGGAAGTCTATGTCGCAAGGATCTGGCTCCGGGCGTCTTTTTATCAAAAAATCGATCGATCAAATCCAGCGCGAGTCCGATAGCCACAGCCTGAAGCGCACACTCGGGCGTTGGAACCTGGTTCTGCTGGGGATCGGCTGCATTATTGGTGCCGGGATTTACGTCATGACGGGTAATGCTGCGGCTAATTTTGCAGGCCCAGGTGTGATGTTGTCGTTCATCGTGGCTGGTAGTGCCTGCGCATTTGCCGGTTTCA
>JANLSL010000232.1:0-2767 GCA_031362385.1 Alphaproteobacteria bacterium
AAAATGTCCAAGCGGGCAGGGACCTTTGTCACGCTGCGCGATTTGGTCGATGCCGTCGGTAAAGATGTCGTGCGCTTCATCATGCTGACGCGCAAATCTGACGCCGGGCTCGATTTTGACTACGCCAAAGTGACCGAGAAAACCCGTGATAATCCGGTGTTTTATGTGCAGTACGCCCATGCGCGTGGACGATCTGTTATCCGCCATGCGCAAGAGATGTGGCCCCAAGCCGACTTTTCTGATGCGGGGCTTGCCAAAGCATCGCTGGAGCTTTTGAAGGATTCCGATGAGATCGGCGTGTTGCGCACGATGGCAGCCTGGCCACGGATTGTTGAACAGGCCGCACTGACGCACGAGCCGCACCGGGTGGCGTTTTATTTGGGCGAATTAGCCGCGCAGTTTCATGGGCTGTGGAATAAAGGCAATGACGCAGCCGAGTTGCGCTTTCTCCAAGCCGATAATCAAGCCCTCTCGATGGCGCGCCTTGCGCTTGTGCGCGGTGTCGGCCTGGTGATAGCGTCCGGCCTTGACGTCTATGGCGTCGAGCCCGTGGAGGAAATGCGCTGATGTCGATTGACCGCGAAGGGGAAGGACCACCGCTGCGCAAGGCTGAGCCCAAGCCCGACGACGGCACGTCGTTGCGCGCCACACCTTTTACCGAGGATGTGTTCGACGATGAGTATTATCGCGGTCGTGGCCGGGCGGTTGCAGGCTCGCCGTTAGGTCTGATCATCGGTGTTGTGTTTGGCGCGGTTGTGGCCGGCGGTGCAGCATGGTTCGTGCTCAAAGACCAAAGTTTGGGCGGCGCGAACTCTGCCGGGGGTGGTGCGGTCATTAAAGCCGACACCGCGCCCTACAAAATTAAGCCTGAAAGCCCAGGGGGGATGCAGGTCGCCAACCAAGACAAGACGGTTTATGACCGCGTGGCCAAGACCGACGCCCCCAACCGCGTTGAAAACCTTTTGCCGCCAGCCGAGCAGCCCAAGACGCCGCCGAAGGTCGAGCCCAAAGTGACAGAGCCTAAGCCAGCTGAGCCGCCGGTGGTTGTGAAGTCGCCTCTGGATGAAAAGCGCGATGAATTAGCGACCATGATCGCAGCGTTGGAAAAGAAAAATGCCGATAATGACAAATCACCTGCGATTGTAGATCCAGCCCCAGCGCCGGCAAAAAAAGCACCCACGCCGCTTACTCCTGCGCCCACCCCGTCAGCTGCGAAAGACGAGGTGCCTAAGCCGATTGCACCCAAACCCATGCCACCTGAGCCATCTGAGGTCGCACCGCCAAATGTCGCCCCGCTCGCAGCCGCAACGCCAGCGCCATCCGGTCCAGGCCTTCAGGTTCAGTTGGCTGCTGCTAAATCTGAGGAAGGGGCGCTAGGCGAATGGAATCGCATCAAAAATAAGTACGCGAGCCTGGTCGGCAATCTGACGCCCACTGTTGTAAAGGCTGACCTTGGAGAACGCGGTGTGTTCTTCCGGCTCCGCGCCGGGACGCTGCCAGACAAAGCCGCCGCCGATGCCTTGTGTGCAGCCCTTACCGCCGAGGGCAATGCATGCCTTGTGGTCAAGCCGTAAGACGATTGGTTCCTCATATGCAAAAGTTCCCCCTCACCCAGCTTCGGGTAAGGCGCGTCAACGCGACGCGCCAACCCTGCGCATCCCTCTCCCCGTTGGGGCGAGGGGTAAAAATTTCTGATCCCCAAATCATTCTTCCTCTCCACCCGCCTGCACGGGCGGGGCGCCATTACAAAAAAGCGGGGGGAGAGGATCGAGGTGAGGGGGGTGTCGGCAAGATGCTCCCGAACTCATTATGAGCACTATCCCTCTCGCACCTAAAGCAGCGATCTTAGGACTGTCTGGCTTGACGCTGACCGAGGCTGAGCGCGCGTTCTTTTCCGCGCAACGGCCGGTGGGCTACATCTTGTTTGCGCGTAATGTTGAAAAGCCCGAGCAAGTCAGCGCTTTGGTGAGTGATCTGCGCAGCCTGACGCCAGGGCATAATCCAGTCGTATTGATCGACCAAGAGGGCGGGCGTGTCCAACGCCTCAAACCGCCTTACTGGCGTTTTGCGCCAACGGGAGCTGCGTTTGGTCAATTGTATGCAACCGATCCTGCTGCCGCGTCACAAGGTTTGCGCACCAACATGCGCCTGATCGGCAAAGAGCTAGCTGATTTGGGCATTGATGTCGATTGCGCGCCGTTGCTGGATGTTCCCGTTCCCGGCGCCCATGACGTAATAGGCGACCGGGCATTTAGCACGAACCCAGATGTTGTCGCGGCCCTAGCCCCCGTTGCCGCCGAGGGACTGATTGATTCGGGCGTGGTCCCAGTGATCAAACACATTCCAGGGCACGGGCGCGCCACTGCTGATAGCCATAAGCACCTGCCAATTGTTGAGGCTGATTTGGCTACATTACGCGCCAGTGATTTCAAGCCCTACCAAGCCTGGGCAGGGCTTAGCGCAAAACCATTGGCCTTCGCGATGACCGCCCATGTGATTTACACCGCCATCGACCCCACCACGCCTGCCACCCAATCCAAAAAAATGTTCGATGAGATCATTCGTGGTGAGCTGGCTTTTGATGGTTTGGTGATGAGTGATGATTTATCGATGGCCGCTCTGACCGGGCCTTATGATGAGCGTGCCTCAAAGTCACTGAGTGCGGGGTGCGATGTGGTGCTTCACTGCAATGGCGACATGGCCGAGATGGAAGGTGTGGCGCGCGGTACGGGCACACTTGGGCCGCGCGGTCTGAAAGCCTTGAATG
>JANLSL010000240.1:0-3242 GCA_031362385.1 Alphaproteobacteria bacterium
ATGCGAATCTGGCCGGAAAGCTTGCCTGACAGCGCGCTGACAATCTCACCCGGTCCCTCAGGCCCGGTGCCCGCTCCCAACACTAATACGGAGATTGTGCTGTCCTCGGCGATCACCGCCAATAGCTGTTCCATGGTATGGCCTTCGCGCAGCAACACTTGCGGGTAAGCCCCGATCTGGCGGTGCACATCAGCCGCGACCGCGCTCAAGACCTCTTCGGCCTCAGAGCGAACCTCGCGTTCCATCAGCTCGCCAATGCTGGCGAAATAATGCGAGTCGCGCTTGGGCACACAATAAAAAAGTGCCACCGCTCCGCCGGTGTGAACCGCCCGACGGCATGAAAAGCGCACCGCTGATCGCAACTCGGCTGAGCTGTCGACCACCAGCAAAAACTTGCGTGCGGCAGTATCGGTCATGGCCTAGGTCCGCCGGAACGCTGCACTTGCTGCCCAGCCCGCAGCGGCAGCCAAAGCAATCGCCAGGATGCCGTAGATGGCTCCGAAGTTATGTGCGAAGTCAAAAACATCCGCACCAAAACCAATTTTGCTAATATTGAAGGGGACGATCTCGGCCGCTGCCACCGTGCCGTTGCGGAAAAGATAAACTTCAACAAAGTAAGTTCCGGTTGGAACATTCGACGGAAATAAAATGCGCGTCCGGAACAGACGGTTCGAGGTGGTGTTCACCGAACCCAAGCCCTCGTCGTAAAGTTGATCGCTGGTTTTTAAGCGCACCAATGCTTTTCGGTATTCTGCCAGTTGCTCAGGTGCCACTGTCACTGACTCATCAGCCGGTTCGAGCCGAAGATTCTCAGTGCCGATCTGGAAGCGCGATAACAAATTGGGCGGCGCGAATTCTTCCAAAGGACGGCTCGACGCGATCCGGTAGAATGACGGAACATCACGGAAGGTCACCGCGTCGGCATTGACCCAAATCGGCCCCATGCGATCTTTCTTGCGCAGTGTCAGCTCACGCGCGGGGCCTTTAACAACAATGGCGATATCGCCGGGTCCATCTGTTGCACCAAACAACAACACCTCTTTGCCGGTAAATCCGCTGGTGATTGCCACCAGGTTTTCAGACACATCGGCGACCAAGGGCGCTTCTTGGGCATTGGCAGTGGTCATACCAAAAACCGCAACACCTAATGCAAAAAAAGTCAGGGTGGTTTTCATTTTACCACCCCGGCAAATGAAAATAATTCCGACGGCGTGATGGCCAAGTCAGCGGCCAACTTCACCGCCATGCCCAACACCAAAAGTGCCAATAAAAAGCGTAGCTGCTCGCCAGGGAGTTTTACTGCCGCGCGGCTGCCAAATTGCGCACCGATCACACCCCCCACTAGCAGCAGCATGGCCAGCACAGCATCAACCGATTGATTAACTGTGGCTTGTAAGAATGTTGTGTTGGCAGTGACAAAAATAATTTGAAACAGCGAAGTGCCAATCGCAACCTGGGTTGGCATGCCCAAAATGTAAATCATGGCGGGGACCATAATAAATCCGCCGCCCACACCCATGATCGCGGCCAAGATGCCCACCAGAAATCCAAGTGTCAGGGGCACGATCGCCGAAATAAATAACTTCGATTTGTGAAAGCGCATTTTGAACGGCAGGCCATGAATCCAGGTGTGCCTGCCCGGCCCACGGGTGTGCGGGGCTGCTGGCGGCGC
The DNA here is from genome assembly GCA_031362385.1 of Alphaproteobacteria bacterium. GTDB lineage: Bacteria > Pseudomonadota > Alphaproteobacteria > Rhodospirillales > Rhodospirillaceae. The sequence goes on from JANLSL010000240.1 coordinate 1,673, forward strand.
GCCGATGCGACGGCGAATGACGCTGGGCATGCTTTCCCACGCCATTAACGCGCCGATGATGCTGAGGAAGACGACGTAACAAAGTCCAATCACCAGATCAATTTGGCCAAGGTCTTTCAGCAACGAGAAAATCCAAACACCCAAGCCTGAGCCAATAAACCCACCAACGGTAAGCACCGCGCCCATGCGCAAATCAACATTACCGCGCCGGAGTTGGGTGATGACGCCTGAGACTGAAGTGGCGACAATTTCATTTGCACCGGTGCCCACGGCCACCGGTGGCGGGACGCCGATAAATACCAGAATGGGCGTGATCAGAAACCCACCGCCGACGCCAAACATGCCCGACAGAAAACCCACCGCCGCCCCCATTCCAAGAATGAGAAACACGTTCACCGAGATTTCGGCAATGGGCAGGTAAATTTCCATAAGTCCCGTTATTTAGAGCTTTTTCTCGTTAACGCGAAACATCAAACCAGCCGAGGCTTAATTATTTAGTGAAGTGGCACGGTACCATTCATACGTTTTGGCAACTCCGGTGCGTAAATCAGTGCTGGCTTTCCAGCCCAGTGCGTTAATCCGAGCACTACTCATCAGCTTGCGTGGCGTGCCGTCTGGCTTGCTGGCATCGAACGTCACGCCGCCCTTAAAGCCCACAATCTCGGCAACGGTCTCGGCCAGTGCGCGAATCGTCACATCGGACCCGAACCCCACATTGATCGGCTCGGCCTCGGAATAATTTTTCAATAGAAAAACACACGCCTCGGCCAAGTCATCGACATACAGAAACTCGCGCATCGGCGTGCCCGAACCCCACAGCTCAAGGTTGGCAGCACCGGACATTTTTGCGTGATGGGCCTTGGCCATCAGTGCGGGCAACACATGACTAGACGCGAGATCAAAATTATCGCCCGGTCCATACAAGTTGGTGGGCATGGCGCTGATGTAATCACGGCCATATTGTTTTCTGTAGGCTTGGCACATTTTTACACCAGCAATTTTGGCAATGGCATACCACTGGTTGGTGGGCTCCAGCGGTCCGGTCAGCAAGCTGTCTTCGGTGATTGGCTGTGGGGCTAAGCGCGGGTAGATGCAACTTGAGCCGAGGAATAATAATTTTTTCACCCCAATCGTATGCGCGGTCGAGATGATGTTCGACTGAACCTGCAAGTTGCTATTGAGAAATTCGACCGGCCTTGAATCATTGGCCAAAATTCCGCCGACAACCGCTGCAGCAACTACCACCACATCGGGCTTTTGTGCAGCCATCCAATCTTCAACCGGCTTCTGGCGCATCAGGTCAAGTTCGGCCCGGGTGGCTGTGATGATCTCGCACTGTTCAGTCTGTAAGCGACGCACTACAGCGCTGCCGACCATGCCGCGATGGCCCGCCACCCACACACGCTTTCCTTGAAGTGAAAACGCCACCACCATCAACCTTACTGTTCGTGCCGATCAAACCGCGCAGCTTCTGAAACAACAACCTCAAGATCGCTCGCGACCATTTCCTTCACCATTTCACGCAAAGTGGTCTTGTGCTTCCAACCCAGCACTTTCGCGGCCTTGGCGG
>JANLSL010000312.1:0-3202 GCA_031362385.1 Alphaproteobacteria bacterium
CTCTCAGAACCATAGCGGTTGCGCTCCCATCCAAAAAACCGCGACAGATCAGACACCCCCGCCACCGATACCGCGCATTTATAAAGCTCCGGCGTGAAAGCCGCACCGGCCAGTGTGGAATATCCGCCGTAACTTCCGCCCACAATGCATACGCGGGCTGCATCTGCGATCCCTTGCTCGGTGACGTACTTTAAACCATCCGTCACATCGTCTTGCATTTTTCCGCCCCATTCGCCGTTACCCGCTGCCTCAAAGCCGGTGCCATAGCCATCGGATCCACGGAAGTTCATTTGCAGCACGCCGTAGCCGCGCGTGGCCATGGCCTGGGCCCACCAATCAAACCGTACTGAATCGCGCGAGGCTGGCCCCCCGTGCGGGAACACGACCAATGGCACGTTCTTGCCGTCTGATCCTGGCGGCAACGTCAAGAACGCATGAATCCGCACCCCGTCGCGGGCCTTGTAGAAAAAGGATCGCACCGGTGCGATATCTTCTGGTGCAAGATCAGGCCGGGTCGACGACAAGTGGTTCAACTTTCCTGCCCCCACATCCAGGATGAAATAATCGCCCGCACTGCGCGCACCTTCGGCATAAATGACGAATTTCTGGCGCGCTTTATCCCACGACACAATCCGCACCGCATCCCAATTGGGCAAGGCCTTTTGTGCGGCACTCAACACGCCTTGCAAATCATTTTGGAAAAAAATCTGCTCAGAGCGCGCTAAAATATAGCTGGCCCCAACAATAGCGCCGGTATACGGATCTTTGATGGCACCATCGACATCGACGTTAGGCGCTTCAAACAGCGGCGTGCCAATTTTTCCATCGGCCAACGACATTTCGAAAAATGAGAACAAATCTGTCTTCTGACGCGTACCGATAATCAGCGCTGTTTCATCCGCATTGGCGCCATAGACTGACAAATTAGGAATCTCAGTCTCTTCGGCGAAAACTTCTTTCCAGTTGCCCAGGCGCTCTTCGTTGGTGGGCACCAGCACACGGTAGCGATTTGATTTTTGTTGATGATCAACGCGGGCCACCACATACCCTTTGGGCGAGGTCACCCAATAGCGCGTTGATTCCCCACCCCTTGAAATGATTGACCCACGCCCGGTGGTGCCATCAACTTGAAACAGCGCCTCTTCGCCTTGAATACCGCCGCCGCGGTCAGCCCGTGCCGACATCAACACTTCACCTTTGTCGGTCCACAATCGGCTTTCCACATCACACAAACCGCTTTGCAGTGCGAGTGACCTGGACGACCCCAGCAGCTGTTTGGCTTCTCCTTTGCCACGCACATCAAACGAAAACACGCCGCAAAACTCAATCAATGACGAGCGGAATTCGATAATGTTGGTGGTTTTCGACACATACACGATCACATGGTTGGGGCCTGTCCATTCAATGTTGCGAACCTTGAAAGCGCTTAAGTCATATTGAGCAGCTTTTCTGGTCGCCACATCTAAGACAAATAAACCTTCTTTGCCCTTGTCGCTGCGCGCCATGGCCACCTTGGCGCCATCGGGCGAGATTTCCACATCGGATATTTCAGGGTCTTTGCCATAGACCTCGATGGGTGGCGGGGCGGCATGAGCGGAACCCGCCCACATCAGTGCCACAAAAAAAGTGCCTGTATGTTTTATGAAAGACATCACAGCGCCTCCCGTTTTCCCCGCGCTATTAGAATACGCAAGTTTCGGGCGCGTCAACTATGAAGGGATATTTTTGGACGATTCCCCTGTTGACTTAAGGGTGAGAGCATCGCGCCGAAAAGTGGCCTTCCGGTTTTCGGCAAAAAGCGATGCTCCAACAAATAGTTAGGCCCGCGCCATCAACTCAGCAATCCGTGCGGCCACGGTGGTGGCGGCGTTCAAGGTTGGGTGCTGGGGCACAGCGCTGATTTCGGTAAAGGGCCTGGCCACGCCCAACTTATACAGCTCAGTATGCAGGCGAACATGCTTTTCGCTGACCATACCGGGCGGGGCAAAAATATAAACCGCACCTGAGTTGGCGCACGCCTCAGAGCACATCGAAACCGAATCCCCCGTCACCACCAGCGTATCGGCCAAGGCCACATATCCGCCGTAGGGGTTTTCATTCCCGGTGGTGTGGTCGCGGCTCCATGTAAAAGTATGATGCGGCACATCCAGCGTGGCCAGCAACGCGGCCTCGGCCTCAGGCCCCGTGCGCCGCGAGGTTGAGAGCAATACGGAGCCCCCTGCGGCCTTCGCCATAGCCGCCACGCGAAAAGCGACATCGCGCGCCAGCTCGGCCGGGAATGGCATGTGACGCGTGGCCCCGCCCACTAAGAGTGCAAAATAAGGGCGCGGCAGGTGCGCCAACTGCGGTGCCCAGACGGCGGCCTCAGCTTTCAGGCGCGCTGGGGAAAACCGATGCGGCGCACCGGTGATACGCAGCGCGTTAGGCAAATCGCCATCGGGTCGCGCACAATCATGACTGGGAATGGCAATCAGGTCGAAATCCTCTGCGCCTGCGCGCCCCGGATTCATAATTTGCGCCAGGATAACTTTTTGACCCGCGATTTTTTTAATCCACCGCGCGACCGGTGCGGTACGACGCCCTGCGGCGATGACCAGATCAGGCCAAGGTGCAGCAAGTTCCGCCACGGTTTCACCAGTGACGCCAATCAGCGTGGAGCCGCGCACAATGTTGGGCAATTTGCCAAACGAGGTGTAGCGAATGGTTTTTTGAATGAACGGCTGAGCCAATGCTTCAGCCACGCCCAGCGCCTGACCGGCATTGCCCGGCCGGTCGTCAACAAGAACCCAGATGAGGGGGGATGAGTTTGCCATGCTTTCCTGTCATACTCGGGCCAACGGATCAGCGCCAGCGGAACCGTGGATGACACGTGGTGTTACTCTCGGCGTCACCCTGGGACTTGTTCCCAGGGTCCAGAGAAATTTACGGGCGGTGGTTGCGGCTCTGGGTCCTGGGAATGAATCCCAGGACGACAGTGATGGCAGGATTGCAGCAACGACATGCCCATGAAACCAAAGACCAAGAAACTTAAACCCATCCCGCGCCTTAAATCGGAAAAGGCCGAGCGGTCGTAAGCTGCGCCACATACCGCTCCGGTATTATTTTCTGCTGGCGCAAAGCCCAAACCACTCTTAGCTTTTCGTTACTGCCGTAGCTGATACGTCGGCAGTTCTTTGCATGTGCTCTGCTCTGCACCATCGCC
>JANLSL010000034.1:0-4356 GCA_031362385.1 Alphaproteobacteria bacterium
GGCGCACCCGCGCTTAGGGATATGGCGCGACTACCCGCCGCTGGTCACGATCATTGTTGTGATTGTGTCCTATTTAGGCGCGCCGCAACTTCATGGCTCGGGGTTCATGGCCGTGTTCACGGCGGGCTTGATGTTGGGCAACCGCGAGTCATTTGGTTTAAGTCTCAGCCACTCCGACAGCGAAAAATTAGAGGACTTCATCGCCACCGCTGCACTGATTATGCGCATGTTCATTTTCATTTTGCTTGGTACGCAGGTGAATTTTGCTTTGCTCGCATCCGTGTGGCAAGGCGCGCTGCTGGTGGTGGCGGTATTCATGTTTGTCGCACGGCCACTGACCGTGTTTGTGTGCGCAGGCCCCGACCGTCGCGCCCAATGGAGCATCAAAGAGCTGCTGTTTATGAGCTGGACCCGCGAAACCGGGGTGATCCCCGCTGCCTTGGCCGGTATGCTGGTGGGGGCCAAAGCGCCCGGTGCTGACATCGTGGCGGGGGTGACGTTCATGGCGGTGCTGATGACAATTTTAATTCAAGCGCCCACGACAAAATGGCTGGCCAAAAAACTCGGCGTATTGGTGGAATGACCCTGATGACCCTGATGACCCAGATGACGCGTATGAAATTTCTCAGTGGCGTATTTTTATTTGCGTTATTGGCAGCAACGCCTGCAGTTGCGCAACTTTTCCGACCCCATGAGCCCCTCGACCCCGCCAAGGCACAAACGCTAGCACTCACACCGCTGTCGATTCAAACCGCCAAGGGTAAAGTTGAGTTTCAGGTTGAAGTCGCCGATGAGCCGCAAAAGCGTTCGACGGGTCTGATGCACCGCAGTGAGTTGGCGCTTAATCGCGGCATGATTTTCGATATGTCGGATGATTACAAAAGAGCACGGCCCGTGAATTTTTGGATGCGGAATACTTTTATTCCGCTGGATATGTTGTTCATCAACCCTGATGGCACGATTAAGGCCATCGCCGAGAATACGGTTCCGCATAATGACAAGGGTGTCGGGCCCGGAGTCCCGGTATGGGCGGTGCTAGAACTGCAAGGTGGGGCAGCTGCGAAGTTGGGAATAAAGGCTGGCGACAAAGTTATCCACACCATTTTTAAGCAGGCAAAATAGGGCTGTAACCCGCACAATAGAGCTGTTCTGGACATTTGTATCAGCGCTGTACAATTCCCTACAACTCCACACCCAATACGTGCAGCAAATCGTTAACGTTATCGCATCTAGACCAAGCAGCGTTAATTTGGAATCGGGCTGCTTGCTCTAACAGGCTGTTGAAAAACGCGTTTTTGTTGTCTTCGTGAGGGGTCTGTCGCGCTTATTTTGAACGAGCCCGAACTTGGGGATTGGCCATTCATGGGCCAGTGCAGTGGTTCGGGCCTTCTGTCGCGTCACGGGCCTCAAGATGATCGGTGCATTCATGTGCCAACCGCGAGCAGCTTGGGCAATCTGATTAGGTTGTATGCCGCTAATCCGAAGAGGAAGGCGGCGTGGACCTTGGCCAAGCCTCGCACTTTGACCTGAGCGAGCCCGCCAACGATCTTGGCCCAGCCGAAGATCTCCTCGATGCGTTTGCGCACACGCTGGCTCACCCCATAGCCCTCATGGCGGGTGGTGCGCCGATCAACCGCAGTTTTGCGCGGCGTGCGGGCATCCGACCTGATGCTGCCATTGATGGCAACATGTGGCGTGACTTGGCGCGCCTTGAGCCCCCTCACGAAGTCTTCGGCGTCATAGCCTTTGTCGGCGGCGAGCGTGATGCGTCGGTTCGACGCGCGTTGATCAACCCAGGCCATCGCCGCGTCGCGTTCGGCAGTGCCCGTTGCTCGGGTGAGTGCGCCCGCTACGGCCAGCCCGTTGCGATTCTCCATGACGGCGTGGCCCATATAACATAAGCGGCTCTCCTGGCCATTGCCCTTGCGATACAACTGCGCGTCGGCGTCGGTCGTACTGACGTGCGTCTTATTGGAGCGCTTCTCGCTGCGGAAGTCCCGCTCGCCATTGCGCCCTCCATCCGGTGGACGACCACTCCCGTCCTTCGGTCGGAAGCTCTTCATCGACGCCCATGCCTTGAGCAGCGTTCCATCCACCGAAAAGTGTTCATGCGACAAAAGCCGCTTAACCTTCGGCTCCGCCAACAGCGCGGCTAGAAAGTCCTGTGCAATCTCGGTTGTCAACAAGCGATCCCGGTTCTTCGAAAACACCGAATGATCCCACACCGGAGCGTCAATCCCCAGACCCACAAACCAACGAAACAGGAGATCGAAGTCCAACCGTTCCATCAACTGACGTTCAGAGCGGATCGAGTAAAACAGCTGCAGCAGGCTTGCTCGCACCAAGCGTTCGGGGGCAATCGAAGGGCGCCCCTCCGACGAGTACAGCGCTTCGAACTTCCGATCCAGCGCCGCAAGGGTGCCATTCACCAACTCCCGGATGCGCCGCAAGGGATGCCCGGCGGGTATCTTGGCTTCAATGTCCACGTATGAAAACAATGACCCCGACCGCTCGTCCGTCCCGCGCATCACAAACCCCGTTGGCTGACATTGCCAAACAGGAATCACATCCTCAGAATACAAACCAGAGGTTTTTCAACAGCCTGCTAGGTTAACACCTTAAGGTATCTGATGAGAGGTCGCGCCGATGACACGTCAGCTTTCCCGCCGCGCCGTCTTAGGTTCAGCCGTTGTACTTTCGGCCGCAGGCCTTTCCGCGCAGGCGCACGCCGCACGTACAATTAGAGTTTACCAAACGGGCCTAGCCAAGGGCAGGGATGGGCTGGCCTTGCACATGGCCACCCGACCAGCCCCCACGGCAGGCCCAGGTCAGGTCGTGATGAAAGTGCACGCCACTGGCCTCAATGCGCGCGACCGTAGTTTGCTGCGCGGCGTGCGTATTTATGGTGGCGCTGGTGAAACACCCACACGGGTCCCATTTGATGATAATGCGGGCGTGGTGCTTTCGGTTGGTGCTGGTGTGACGCGCGTGAAGCCAGGCGAGCGCGTTATATGTACACATTTTCCGTTGTGGATTGATGGGCCGTGGGATGATGCGAGCATGTCCAAAATGGATTTCGGCGTGAACACCGATGGATTTTGCGCCGAGCAAGCTTTGGTTCCAGCCGACGGTCTGGTGAAAATTCCTGACAGCATTTCGTTTGAGGGTGCCAGCACATTTCCAAATGCTGGCCTCACGGCATGGAATGCGGTCGTGGTCGAAGCTCAGCTCCAGCCGGGTGAAACCGTGCTGACGTTGGGGACTGGTGGCGTCTCGGTGTTTTGCATGCAGTGGGCAAAAATGATGGGCGCGCGGGTTGGCATTACGTCGTCGAATGACGAGAAGCTGGAACATATGCGCAAGTTAGGCGCAGACTTTACGATCAACTATCGCACCACGCCCAATTGGCATGACGAGGCAATGAAACAAACCAATGGGAAAGGTCTCAATGCAGTGTTCAACACGGTTGGCATCGGCGAGATGGAGCGATCAATCAAAGCCTGCGCCTCCAATGGGCGGATTTTGTTGATCGGGGCCAACCCGGTGAATCCAGCGGGCACAGATGGCCAGCCGAGTGGGCTGAAAGATTTTCCGCGCAGTATGTTGATGCGTCGGCTCAAGGTTCAGGGCATCCTCGTCGGCAGCCGCAAAATGCTTGAAGACCTGGTTCAGGCCGCAGCATCCCAGAAAATTGAACCGATCATCGACCGGGTTTTTGCCTTTGACAAAGTGCTTGATGCTCTTAGCTATATGGAAAGCGGTGGTAAGGTAGGCAAAATTGTCATCAACGTCGCTTAGCGCCATCCTCAGTATATAAAAGACCATGGGCGTCGAAAACCCTACGCTCGCAGATATCAAACTGCTTCTTGATGCTGGGCGATTTGCCGACGCCGACGCGGCCTGTTGGGATTTAATTATACAAGATTCACTCAACGCAGGCCTGTGGCGGATGCGTGGTGTCATCGCCTTGCGGGCGAAGGACTATCGGTTAGCATCGGTTTATCTAACACGCGCGCTGATGATGACGCCGGATGTAACGACAACAGAAATGCTGGCAGAGGCATTATTCGCCCAAGAGAATGTAACAGCGGCGCGCGAAGCATTGGCAAGCCTTGCCCCGCACTATCGTGATCACCTGACACAGGTGGGCGACAACATTTCAGCACACGCATCGCAAGCTTTATCCGCTGCAATATGTGCGAACGATACGTTACTGACGCGCGATTTATTGGCGGCCCTCTATCCGTGGTCGCGGAAATTATTATCGCAGGTCGCGATTGGCCCCGTTGCGACCATGAAAGAGTGGTGCGAAGCCCATAACGCCACATATCAAGTATTGCGCACACCCGAAAAAGT
>JANLSL010000326.1:0-3238 GCA_031362385.1 Alphaproteobacteria bacterium
CCCAACGATCACGTCAATCGCGGGCAGTCCTCGAACGATAGCTTCCCCACCGCCATGCACATCGCGACCGTGCTCGAGATTGAGCGCCGGTTAATCCCGTCACTCCAAAAACTACATGCGGCCCTTGATGCCAAAGCCAAAGCCTTCGCTGCCATCGTTAAAATCGGCCGTACCCACATGCAGGATGCGACACCGCTGACCTTCGGCCAGGAGTTTTCAGGCTACGCCATGCAGCTTCAGTATGGGATCGGGCGGGTGCGGGCCGTGGTGCCAGCTCTGCTGCGCCTGGCGCAAGGTGGCACAGCGGTCGGCACCGGCTTGAATGCGAAAGTCGGATTTGCCGAAGAGTTTTGTAAAGCGGTTGGCGCGCTCACCTCGCTGCCCTTTACGCCAGCGCCTAATTTTTTTGAAGCTCTCGCGGCACACGATTCACTGGTGGAATGCTCAGGCGTATTGAATACGCTGGCGGTGTCATTAATGAAAATCGCCAATGACCTTCGCCTTTTAGGCTCGGGTCCGCGTGCGGGTATTGGTGAGTTGGCGCTGCCAGAAAACGAACCGGGCTCTTCGATTATGCCGGGCAAAGTAAACCCCACTCAAGCCGAAGCCATGACCATGGTGTGTGCGCAGGTGATGGGCAATCATGTGGCGGTAACCATCGCTGGCGCGCAAGGGCATTTGGAACTGAACGTCTATAAGCCTGTGATCATTGCTAACGTCCTGCGCTCGGTCCGACTGCTGGCGGATGCATCGCTCAGCTTTGCCGAAAATTGTGTGATGGGCCTAACCGTCAACAAAGATGTTGTTCAGCGCCACCTTGATGAGTCGCTGATGTTGGTCACCGCATTAGCACCCCATATTGGTTATGACAAAGCTGCGGCAATTGCCAAACTCGCACACCATGAGAACCTGACCCTCAAACAAGCAGCGCTGAAATTAGGCCATGTGAGTGCGACGGACTTCGACCGCTGGGTGCGCGCGGCAGACATGATTGGGCCCAGTGCGTGAGCGATGGGGTTATTCGCAAACGCTCCGTCACCTTGGCCGGGCACCGCACCAGCGTTTCGGTTGAAGATGAGTTCTGGAACGCGCTCAAAATATTGGCGGCAAAAGAAAAATCAACACTTACTGATGTGCTGACGCGTATTGATGCCGCGCGGCCCGGCAATTTATCAAGCGCATTGCGGCTCTATGTTTTGCAGGCGCTGCAAACTCAGCGCTGAGCGCCCGAGACATCAAGTTTGATGGTGGGCGCGTCCATCGCACCAGAAATAGTGATCGGCATGTTGGGCCGCAGAACAAGTTGTGCTGTTGGCCCGACAATCATCCCGCGATCACGCAACTTCAGCATGCCCTTGAGGTCAAACGTTTGGCGCGTGAGATCGACGCTGCCATTTAACAGGCCGTTATAGGCGTTGGATTGCATTGTAAGATCTTTCACTGCCACAACCCCAGATGCGATAGCGAAAGACGCTGATGAGTCGATTTGAGCAGCGACTTGACCGCCCGGAGATTCAGCCCGCGCGATGGCAGCGAGTGGCGCCATCAGGCCCGCAGCTTTTGTCGAAGCATTTGCGGGCAGCGAGAGTTTCGCTGTCCCCGCCCCCGCCAACTCTTTCAGCCACCCCTGGGGTGATGACGCAGCAGCAGAAAAGCTGAGAGTTAAATCAGCTTGGGCTTTTGATGATGCTGCGAGGCCATCGATCATCAGTGACGGATCAGCGCCATTGATGACGACTTGGCCTTGCACGTGATGCAAGGCCTGACCCTTAGCTTCGTCAGGAACTTTCGCCCACTTTAAGCCCACTTGCGCGGGGCCGCCGTACAATTTGCCTTGCCATTCAGCAAGTTCAACCGAGCCGGGCACCGCAACAAAGCGCGCTTTAAACCCCCCGGCATCAAAGCCTAAGGATTTGAAAGCCGCACCCGCGAGGCTGACCTCGCCTTGCCAACTGCCAGGGCGCGGGATTGGGACTATCGTCACTGGGCTGAGGACGGTAAAATCCATATCGATATCAGTGAGCGTAGCGTTCACCATGCGCGGGCTGGCGGAGTCATCGAGCTCGACCACACCTTTAAAATGATGGCGGCCTACCGCGACAGCGATATCGGCGATGCTGATTTTTTTGTCATCGAGTTTGAACTTCGCCGACGCGGTGGCCGGGCCATCGATCTTGGCAGGAAACTTCACCGCGCCCCACATCATATCGCGCAACTGCAAAACATTGGGGTGCGCAGCTTCAACAACCATTTCGAGCTTCTTGCTTTGATCAATGATGCTGGCTTTACCGCGCGCCTTCGCATTCACCGGGCCTAGCTTGCCATCGATGGCAATTGTCGCGTCGACCAGCGAACCATTGATGGCTCCCGTGACCGACCACGGCGCGAGCGCACGTAGCGGCGGTGGGATGTTCAGGCGCGCAGTACGTGCGAAACGCGCCACGTCACTCAGCTTTATGTCAAACTGCAAGCTCTCAGCGGTTGGCAGACTATCTAAGTTTTTGACCTTTCCGCCCATCCACGCCGCCGCCCCCGAACCATCTTCAAAAGCGATCGAGCGAATATCCATCACGCCCGCTCCAAACGCGATGTCAATACCCAGACGGCCCGCCAACGCATCACGCCACGTCAGTTGCGGCACAGCCAAGCGCACAGTGCCGCGTTGCGCGGTAAAGTTGCCAAGCCACGGCGCAAGTGCTGTCACGCCATAGCCTGAAGGCTGTAGGTTTGGTGAAGCCGTCAAGCCTAGCGCCCAATTTAAGCCGCGCTGAAACAGAGGCGCATAGGCGTCTAAAGCCAGACGATCAATATCAAGGTCGACACTAAACGGGGCTGATTTATCCCACCCGAATGCGATCCTGCCTTTTGCTTGGGTGGCGTCGAATGACAGCGCCAGGTCACTCAATACGGTGAGTTTGTCGTTGGTTTGAACTAAACCACTTGCGGCTAAACTTGAAAGGCGGCCCTCGGGCACGTCTGCGTTTTCAATGCCGAACGAAGATAATAGCCCACGTACATTTTGCACATCCGCCCGCCATGACCCATCAAAGCCGCCATCAGAACTTGAGTCATCAGACTCTGGCACCCAAAGCCCCGCAACAGAGAGACGTGCTTGGCCAGGTAATGTCACGGCTGCGTTGCGCAAGGCCCAAGACTGATGATCGCGTGCAAGATCAATAGCAAGATCACGCAAGGTTTGCTCGCCCATGCGCAACCCAGCACCATTGATTTTGACATC
>JANLSL010000042.1:0-5892 GCA_031362385.1 Alphaproteobacteria bacterium
TGAGACGATGATGGCTTGGCGGTCCTTGCCCATATCCTCGATCTCGGTGCGCCCGCGCATCACGACCGAGCCACGCCCCGTCATGAAGCCTGCACGGCAACCTGCATGGCCCAGAATGATTCCCCCGGTGGGGAAATCAGGGTGGCACGATCTCCATCAGCTTTTCATCGGTCGTTGAAGGGTCATCAATCAGGGCGCAGCAGGCATCGATCACTTCGCCCAAATTGTGCGGCGGTATGTTGGTCGCCATACCAACTGCGATGCCGCCCGCGCCATTGACCAACAGGTTTGGAAAGCGGGCCGGTAAGACTAAAGGTTCATGCTCGCTTTCGTCGTAGTTGGGTTGAAAATCGACGGTGTCTTTATCGATATCGTCGATCAGCGAGTGCGCAGCTTTCGCCAGACGCGATTCCGTATACCGCATTGCGGCTGGCGGGTCGCCGTCCATCGAGCCAAAGTTGCCCTGCCCGTCAATCAACGGCAGGCGCATTGAGAAATCTTGCGCCATGCGGACCATGGCGTCGTAAATCGACTGGTCACCGTGGGGGTGATATTTACCCATCACGTCGCCGACGATGCGCGCGGATTTACGGAACGGCTTGTTATACTCGTAGCCGCTTTCTTTCATCGAATAGAGAATGCGCCGATGAACAGGTTTCAAACCGTCTCGCACATCGGGCAGCGCACGGCTGACAATCACGCTCATGGCGTAATCGAGATAGCTGCGCTTCATCTCCTCTTCGATTGTGATCGGCAAGATGTCGAAATCAGACGGGCCAGCAGCCCCTGGGCCGGGGGGCAACGGCGGAATTTTGCCGGTGGGATCGTCAGATGGCAGATCAGCAGTATCAGTCAACGGAACACACCCTTAATTTGGCCAAACCACGGCACACTTATTGCGATGCACATGAGGAAAAAGAGGGCAGAAAAATGCCGCAAAATAACCCTCGTCAAAGTTCCGTTCTGGTCCCCCGCGCAAGGCCAAAAGTGTATCAGATGAAACAGCGCTGTAACACAAATGGTTGAGGTGGCATTGGCCATGCTAAGTGCATGGAATTGCGCCCAGCCTGTGGATAACTTATTGTTATATTTAAGGTAGTTAAGTGGCTTTCTTGAAGTTATTCAAAAAAGCGAATTTTGAGTTTTTTGACCGCAGGCGCAGGCACTACAGCTAGTAGGCCCGCAGAAGCTAATCAGGAGCGAGAATCGAGCTCATTTCCAGTCCGCTTATGGCGCAGATTCTAGAACGGCCAGATTTAGAATGGAATGTCGTCGTCCATTGCGGTGGAGGTCGCCATAACAGCTTTAGTCAGCCTTTTTTGCCGTTACACATTCTTTTTTTGATTGAAGTCCGTCTGCGATCTCTACCACCCAAACAATGCCACCAATTGCGATAAGGCAACCCATGATAAAGCAAACAAAAGCAAGCAATCGAAAGGGAGCGCGAGTGAAGAGCTTACGGCGAGGGTTGTTTTGCCCCTCAAGGTAATTTTCATATGCTTTATCGGGCGTAACTTGGAACTTTAGCACTAAGCGCTTGTCATTGATTAAGTCTTGGCAAACAGCCGTATCAAGATGCAAGTCGATAACGATTCTTACACCTAGGAAAATCATGCCTATCGTGAAAGTAATGGCAGCAAGCATAAGCGGGATAGTTGGGAGGCAATGCTCAAGAAAAGATGGGACCATCCCAATCATGAGAGCTATGCCCCCTGAATTCGCGAAACTCAGGAATCTGTATGCGGGCTCTTAAATTTGATCGATTCTTGATTTTAGTTTTTGGATACTCCAATCCAGAATAGCGACTGCGTATACGCGCCAATCACTTGGCAACTCATCCAATTTCTTTCCACCAAAAAATTTAGCCGCCTCAAAGTCATCGGGGCGACCTTTAGGTGCAGTAGGATATTTATCTTGGCCTGATCTCTGAGCCATGAGGGTCTTGAGTATTTATTTGATTAGAAAGGAATTTCGTCTTCAAAATCATCGCGCTTTTTACCTTTTCCATCTCTAGAAAGCTCACTTCCTACGCCACCCGCGCCGGAATCCCAGCCGCCACTGGCCCCGCCTCGGTCCATTGCCGGCTCGTCCATGCCCCCGCCTGAACCGCCACCACCTCCGCCAGCGCCTTTACCATCCAGCATGGTCAGCTCGCCGCCGTAGCCTTGCAGCACGACCTCGGTGGAGTATTTGTCTTGGCCGTCTTTATCTTGCCACTTGCGGGTTTGCAGCGCGCCCGAGACGTAAACTTTGCTGCCCTTTTTCAGGTACTTTTCAGCGATGTCGGCCAAGTTGCCGAAAATCACTACACGGTGCCATTCGGTCTTTTCTTTGCGCTCGCCGGTGGCTTTGTCTTTCCAGTTCTCAGAGGTGGCGATGGACAGGTTGGCCACCTTGTTGCCGTTCTGCATGGTGCGCACCTCGGGGTCTTTGCCCAAGTTGCCAATCAGAATAACTTTGTTGACGCTGCCAGCCATCGTCTAATACTCCAAAAGAGAAGTTCTGCTGCGACCATAGCGACGTCGCGCGGATCAGGAAAGCCCTTCGACAGGTGACCCAATGTGGATAAGTCACGCCCCTACGGATCGCGATCCATCACAGCGTCTGTCAGTTCTGTATTATACGTAATCTTCGTAAACTCGACTCTGTCACTGACCTCGCCCGTAACAAAGTTCACGAGCTCATCGCGAAAAGGCCACGTCAAATCACCGACGGCTCTAAAGTCAGAATAAACTTCATCGACCTTGTCGTCATCCGGAGTTCCAGGTCTTAATACTTTTGCTTTTCGATCAAAATCGATCCGCCACGTTCTTGGGTTGACGAAGAGAAATCTCTCAAACCCGTTATTAAATCGCTGCTTGATGACGTGGTATTTAACCCCGCGGACTTTCTGCCCTGGTTCTAAGCTTAGTTTATACCCGCGCTTTGAGGGACTGTTCAGGCCAAAGAGCAAGTCGACACCATAACGAGCAGAACTAGTTTTTTCTGGGTCGGTCACGCCTTTTAAAAGCCCACTTTCTTCCCACTCCCATTCGCCTTCACCATCAACGCCGGCGCTATAGAGCCGCTGATTGCCGTTCATAATGTCCACGCGCACCCATCCATCGCGGCGAGCACGCACAGTCGTAGACAATTGCATCTTGTCATTTCCTGGCTGTGTAACAATGCCTTCGAATACCAACGTGCGCACTTCACGCAAGGCTGCGTAACCTCCACGTGCTTCCATAACTCGCGCCATCAGTGCACCAAGTGTTATTGGCTCTGCAGCCGCTGGCCCCGCAGCCACACAGGTCAACAAAAAAGCTAACAAAACTGACCCGAGTAACGCCTTTGCCTTAGACTTTATTCTGACCATAACTATTGTCTCCGCGCGTGAGCCTGTCTATGAGTGTACCTGTTTTGTTCTTTTCGTCAAACCCTGAAAAACCGCAAAACCATTGGGTTGCAGTCGCGCTTGTCCGACTCATTGTAAATTACGCTGGGACTAGCCGACGGCAAGGGTGAGGCCGCAGCATTTAAGCTAAATCAGGCGTGGCCATAAGAGTTGTTCACAAGAATTTGCGAAAGCCCGATGAGAACGTGAGGGTGCTCGTATCATCAATAACGCTAAAAGTGCGAGAATCAAGAAAGTGTGTTTTGGGCGCAGCGCCTTTTTGAGCAAGCGTCACGTAGCTGCAAAAAAGTGCCACTTGATCAATCCCCCATCGCAGTTGGTCTTTTTTCATCCAGTACGCAATATACCCAGCAACTAAACGAGCAAATTTAAGGCCATCGTCGGTGGGGGCTGCGCCAATCAACGCTCCACGAATCTTGTACCACGGCTCAAGTGTAAGCGGAGCCCAATTGAAAGCGACATCGCAGGAGGACAGGACTGAGAGATCCGGAATGAGATCGCGGTTGAGCTTTGCATCAACATCTAAAATCCAGAGTGCTTTTTTGTACTTTAGTAAGTGCTGATAAAATCGGATAAATCGCACAGCGTGAAAATAATACGACGCCGTAAGGCCATAACACTGACGGGCATCGGATGCCTCAGCGCTCATGCTAATTGAGAGCGGAAAGACACTCCGTGCCTGAAGCAATAGGCGCTGCCATTGTTCTGGGTCACCATCGAGCAAATGAATATGTACGGGTTGGGTTGGTGAAAGGCGCACCAGATCGGCCAGGAAAGATAAAGTGAACTTCTCGAAATAGACTAAATCGCTCGCAAGAAAGAGAGTTGGCGTATTGCTATGCTGGTTTTCTGCAATGGTCTCAAGCGGCGCTAGGCCCAAGACTATTTCAGTTTCCGTATAGCCTGATATTTTTTCATGTATCTGGGGGTCAAAAGTAAGGACATCGGCGACGTGCCCTGTTTTAAACTCTCGCGCACGCCGCAGATAAACTTCAGCTGCCGCCCAGTTCGTTGCTGCTACTTCTGCAATTGCGACATCAACAAAAGCATTATGATCCACTTGTGCACTGGTCAAAACGGCAATAGCGGCAGCCTTAAACTGACCCAAGGATTCAAGATCAGGCCAGTGAGAAGCATCGTCCCACGAAATAGTATAGTCGAATGGAAGTAATTGAGCGCGTCGCACAAGTCGTGCACTTAATTCTGCGCAGCGCCGCAGGAGCTTTGCTTGAGCGCGCAAATCGAGCTTCGCCGAACTATGAAACTCACGCAGGTACTTGATCTCCGCGCTATCGTCACCCTTCGAAGAGTAGTATGCAATCGCAAGAGCAACTTCAACGTCATGAGGTGATATCGCTTGGGCGCGCGCAAGGATATCAAGCGCGCTCTGCATGCCCTCTACATTAAACTTATACTTGGCCATACCTAAATAAACGTCGAGTAACTCCGGTCGGATTTCAATCAAGGCTTCAAGCGTTTTTTGCCTGGCGTCAAATCGCTGCAAATAGAGCTGGACGTTCGCGAGAAGTCTCAAGGGCTTAGATGCAGGCTCGATTTGTACACATCGCAACAGTACCGCTTCGCTTTCCTCGTAACGTCCGAGACGTTCGAGCGATAACCCTAAAATATGAAGGCCAATCGAGCTATTCTGATCTAGCGCCAAAACTTTATGTGCGGCGTCGAGCGACGCCACATATTCCTTGGCGTTGAGTGCAGCTTTAGCGTCGCGCATTGCACTTTCAAGTGGCTCTGAAATGTCGGTCACACGCCAGCCACTTCTTGATCCATAATCGCCAATACGCGGTCCATATAGGCTTGTCGCCAGCGCTCGCGGGCTTCTAAGGCTTTGGCATCGGGCATAAAGCCTTCAATCTCAGTCGTCAGCACCACGCCCTTTTTGTCAGCGATGCGTTCCATCGTATCCACGCGCTCGCGCAGCACGGCCACTTCGGTGATCAATGCGCTGACAATCGACAGCAAGCGTTCAGCGGCTGGTTCATCGGGATAAAACGTTGGGCGTTTGCCTTTGGCGACCCGATTTATTTTCAACGTCCCGCTTATTTTCAAAGATTGTGCATCGTTCATAGTTTAGACCTTTGCACCGGCAAGAATGGTGAACATCAGTTGGCCCGGCACCAAGCGTTCTTCGGCCTCGGGGTCGCCGCTTTCGGCGGGCAATGCAATCAACAGCGGTGTTGCGGTGAGTTTGATGTCGCTCAACCCTGCATCAGCCGAATCCTTGGCCCAATCGCGGTCGTGCATGGTCATCCAGAACGGTTCGTTGTTGTCGTAGTTGTCTTCGTTCACGCACACGCGTTGGTACAAATCTGGGATGAGTTTGATATTGGGCAAGTCCGCATGCAACATCATGCCGTTTGGTTTCAGCAGCCGGGCGCATTCGTTGATGATGTTGGGAATAGCCTTCAGCGAGGTTTCGTGAAACAGAATGTGCGAATACACCAAGTCAAAGCTGGCATCGGGGAATGAGGTTTTTTCGG
>JANLSL010000365.1:0-8459 GCA_031362385.1 Alphaproteobacteria bacterium
CCACGAATTAGCAGCACCTTGTTCGCGTTCCAGTGTTGCGATGATCGGGCCAAAGCGCACACCCTCAACCGTCACACCATTTTTCAAGCTATCAAGCGCTTCGGGGCTGGCGCGGCCATGAACACGCGCACGATACCGCCGCACCCAGCCTTGCGACGGATGTTCCAACTCGCGCGCTAGTCCGCCATCATTCGTCAGCAGCAACAAACCTTCAGAGTTCAAATCAAGCCGCCCAATACTCACCACGCGGGGAAGTTCTGATTTCAGCGTATCGAAAACTGTCTGGCGACCTTTCTCATCTTTGTGCGTCGTCACCAGGCCAGGTGGCTTGTGATACCGCCACAGGCGCACCCGGTCTTTTTGCGGTAATGGTTTGCCATCCACAGCGACATGATCGGTGTCGAGTACGTTACGCGCTGCACTTTTGAGTACCTCACCGTTCACGCTGACACGGCCGTCCTCGATCCAACGTTCGGCATCGCGGCGCGAGCATAATCCGGCACGCGCTAAAACTTTGGCGATGCGCTCGCCTGCAAATGCTTTTTCCGGTGCTGGGCTCATGAACGGCACGCACTGATGAAAGCGTGAAACAATTTCTGATCGACTGGGCTGATGTGAAACTCAGGGTGCCATTGCACACCAATGCAAAACTTACGGGTTGGGTCTTCGATCCCTTCGATCACGCCATCGGGTGCTAGCGCATTGACTTTGATTGTGGGTGGAACATCTTTGACCGCTTGGTGATGGGCGCTGTTGACAGCCGTACGCAGCGCGCCACCTATTTTATGAAGCAGTGTTCCCTCGCAAATCGTGATCTCATGGCCCGCTTGATCGCGTGGGTTGGGCTGCTCGTGGGCTAGCGGTGCTTTAATCTCGGCGGGGATATGCTGAATGAGTGTGCCGCCAAGGGCCACGGCCAAAAGCTGCTCGCCGCCGCAAATGCCCAGAATTGGCTTATCAGCGGCGAGCATCGATTTTGATGCCCAGCTCAAAATCGGTGCGGCCTTCTTTAAGAACCACACTGTCGTGGCGCTGGGTCGCACCAAAAAGAGCAGGGTCGACATCAAAGGCCCCGCCCGAAACCAATAGTCCGTCGATCATGCCGGTATAGGTAGAAATCAAACTGGTTTCATGGGGCAGCATCAGGGGCACGCCGCCCGCTTCAACCACGGCGGCGCAATAATTCTGGCGCAGGGCATACCAGGGAAACTTAGAGTAACCGCCGGGCTGTTCGCTGTCTGCGGTGATGCCGATGATGGGGGAGCGCATAACATTTACCTCGCGGCCATGAGTTGCGCTTCGCCGCCCGCACTGTCAAGACGTGAACGTATTTTATCGACGAGAGGTGGAGCCGTAAGCCCGGGCCGCTTGGCCTGAACTAATGGCCGATGACGGCATGTTATTGCGCGCCAAGCTGTCGACCAGAACTTGGGACATGTCCTCGCCCTGAAACCCAGCCGATGGCAGGCGGGTGGTCGCTTCAGTATCTGACTCAGGCTCGTCGCCCAGCATCGACATGGGCTGCTCGGTGATCATGCGTGATAATTCTTGCATCACAAACATCGAAAGGGCGGCGCGGTCGCTGTTGCCCGATTTCAAGGCTGAGCCGAAATCAAGAATACTGTTCGATGACGTGGTGGTCGCTGGGCGCGATAGGGCGCTCGGGTTGGGGTTTGAGGCCTGTGCATTGTCATCGCTGGTCATGCTTGAGGCGACATCGGCGAAGCGATCCATTTGTGAATCAAAGCGCCCGCGAATCAAGTCGACCACTTGGCGCACGGTGCGCGGCACACCACTCTCGGCAAAGAAAACACTGCGGTTGGCACGCGCGGCTTCAGGCACGACATGCGAGGCATAGATATTGGGGGCGGTCGCGGCGGCGGCTAGCATTTGGCTCGCCCCACCCGCCCCTAAAAAGTGCGCCAGATACAAATCAGCGGCGTCCGGATCACGGTTTAGGTTTTGGCTGAGGGTGGCTGAGTTATCGCGCGCATAAGCAGCTGCGAACTTTGCAGAAGCTTCAGGGTCTTCGCGCAAGCCCAGAATTTTCTGTTCGATATTTTTGTCGGCGATGCTCAGGCGGCCACCAGGGCCGGTGCCAATGCGCTGCGAGAGATCACCAAAGCCGAGTTCGGCACCGTGACGCTTGAATTGGTCAAGCCACGTCCCGCGCGTAAATTGATAAAGCCCCGTGGCCGATGATGTGCTCGCTTCCGCTTCGGCTTTAAAGCCGCTCTCTTGCGAGGCCTTGGCCAACAGATACTGAAAGCTGACGCCCGATTGCGCGCTGGCGACCTGGATGCCTTTGAGCGTTGAGCGGGGGATGGAGGCCCCTGCGACTTGCACGACATCATACGTCATTGCATTGTCCCGTCAGGACGGGATCCGTGGCTGTTGAGATGACCTTGATTCTAGGCGGCAATGGTTACTTATTTCTTACCCTTTATTAACGATTTGGCCCGTGGGATGGTGCGCAGATGACCCAATCGGCACCCACAGAGCCTTTAGACCTTGCCTTTATTGAGGCTCAAGCTGCTGGTGCGCGGGGCGAAGTGCCCGTGGGGGCAATCGTTTTGTCGCCTGCGGGTGAGGTGTTGGCCGCAGCTGGCAACGAGGTCGAAGCCCGCAACGATCCCACCGCTCATGCTGAAATACTGGCGTTACGCGCCGCTGCGGCGAAAGTGGGCAGTCCCCGCCTTGAGGGATGCGAGCTGATCGTAACCCTTGAGCCCTGTGCGATGTGCGCTACCGCAATATCGTTCGCGCGCATCCGAAAATTAGTTTTTGCAGCCTACGACGCCAAAGGCGGTGGTGTTGAACATGGGCCGCGCATTTTCAATCAACCCACCTGTCACCATAAACCTGAGGTGGTCGGGGGGATTCAGGCGGCTAAAGCTGAAGCCCAGTTGAAGCAGTTTTTTTCTGACTTACGCGCAGCCAGCCGATAAGCGCTCTGGCCATAGCGCTACAACCTCTCTAAATTATTGGCATGGATCACACGCGTTCAAAATGGCTTGCAGGCGTTGCCCTGGTGATTGGGGTGGTTGCGCTGGCCTTGCCGCTTCATGCTCAAGAAAAGAAACCAGCGGTGCGCAAGCCAATCGGATACGGCGGCCCACGGGTGGAATTGCAGCCATTTCTCGTTCCTGTACGCGCGGTAGACGGCACCAGCCGCTTTGAAGTATTGACGGTTCGCCTGGTGCTTGATGTTGGCGAAAAGCAACGTCAAGGCTGTTTTACAGCACCCATGGTCCACGAGAAATTTTTGATCTACCTTTATAAGGCAAACTTAACGCCCGAGGATTTTATGGGCAAACGCCGTGACTTGCTGATGAAAGGTTTGTTGGAGGTTGCGATTAAATCGACCATGAAGGGTTATTATTCTGCGGTCGAAGCGGTTGACGAAAACTCACCACCCCTCAGCGATGATCCAATCTCACTCAGTTTGACGCAGCAGTGTAAATAAGTGCATCGTGACGCTTAAAGTGCGGCCAGTCCTTCAATGCCGCGCTGCCACACCGCCAACGCTTTGGCCAATACCTGCGCCTTCCACTCTTCCGAGTCTTCAGGGTAAAACATCCGCTTGATCTCAGCTTTAATCTCGCGCGCTTGCGCAGATTTCAGATCGCCGTGCAGATGCAGCCAGTTATCAGCGCGCACGGCGCGCATCATGGCCTCGGTCGGGTAGGTGCCAAACTCTAACGTATTCCCATAAACCTGAGTATGCGCCATCAGCCGCGCGATGCCTGTGAGGTTATAGCCATCATGCACGCCCCCACCGGGGGCTGCGGCCATCACCGTAACGTCATCACCCCACACGTCGTGGGCTTTGGTCACTGATGACGTGCCTTCGTCGCCTACACAGTAACTTACCCCAGTTCCAAACGCACCCAGGCCGGTATGAAAATCGAGCAGGGCGACGTGTTTGGCGGCACTGCAATAGGTGGTCAGAATTTTCATCACCGTTTCGCGCGACCACGACGGCTTGGTGCCACCAAAAAAAACCCCATCAGGGTGAGAGAACTGGCCACCCATAATGGCGCGGTTGAGTGCGCGTGCGCCATGCTGTTGGGCGTAGGCAACCAAGGTTGCATCGGCGTCAGAGATACTCTTGGCGTTCCACTCTGTGGGGCAAATTGCGCTAGCAAGTTCCTCATAGGCAGGCTTGCGGGGCAGGGGTTTGCTGAAATCAGTAAAGTTGCGATTAAGGTCAACGTTATCTTCTGTCACCCGCCGGAGCCACGCAAACCCATGTGGGTTGACGGCGTGAAGCAGCAGGACTGACATTCCGGCTGGAACTTTTTTCCACTGCTGTTTTTTCAGCCACGCCACTTGTGCAGCCGCACCCACGAACCCTTCTACGCCATGCGTGGCTGACATCGCCACAAACACACGCTCAGCTCGGCACGGCGCGCTAGCGTCAGGGCACAATGTGACAAGATCGAGCGCCAGGTCTTCGCCGCTGGGGCCCTTGAGCGCATGGGGGTGGCTGACGACCGCCAGTCCAGCTTCTACAGCCGCGCCCAAAAATGCGGCCCGCGCGCTGGCGTAGTCGCTCGAGAAATATGAATTAATCGACATAATATTTGGTGATTCGCATGCCCCAGTTCCCCAAGGGTGGATGCAACACGAGTTGAGCCCCTGGCGTCAACCGTTGCTTTTTTCGCGTGCGATCGCGCGCCAGCCAATATCGCGGCGGCAAAAGCCATCTGGCCACTTAACTTTGTCGACCGCTTGATAGGCAATGACTTGTGCGGCGCTGACTGTTGTGGCGAGCGCTGCAATGCCCAAGACGCGGCCACCCGTGGCAGTCATCACGGGGTTACCGCCTTGCGTGGTTGCCGTGGTGCCTGCATGAAAGACGTGCGCACCTTTTACCTTGGCTGCATCATCCAGGCCATTGATCACCGTGCCCTTTTGATAAGAACCGGGATAACCTTTGGCGGCCATGACAACCAGCAATGCTGTGTCATCACTCCAACGCAGGTCGAAGTTGGCCAACTGCCCATCGGCTGTGGCGATCAGGGCGGGTAAAATGTCAGACTTGAGACGCATCATCAGCACTTGGCATTCGGGGTCGCCAAAGCGGGCGTTGAATTCAATGACTTTGGGGCCATCTTTGCAGATCATCAGGCCCGCAAATAAAACACCTGTGAAGGGAGATCCTTCTTTGGCCATGCCGCGCACGGTGGGGCCAATGATGTCGCGCATAATGCGTGCATCCATCGCTTGATCAACGATCGGTGCCGGTGAATATGCGCCCATGCCGCCCGTATTGGGCCCAGTATCACCATCACCGACAGCTTTGTGATCTTGCGCGGTGCCACAGGTGATAAAGGATTTACCGTCGGTCAATGCGAAGTAACTCACCTCTTCGCCTTCCAGAAACTCCTCGATCACCAGCTCTTGGCCAGCTGCACCGAACGCGTTGCCCGTGATCATACTGTCGATGGCCGCTTCGGCCTCGGCAATTGTTTTGCAGATGATGACGCCCTTACCAGCCGCCAAGCCATCAGCCTTGACCACAATTGGTGCACCTTTGCTGCGCACGAATGCTTTGGCTGCCGCGACGTCGGTGAATCGTCCATACCAGGCTGTGGGAATGTTATTCTTGGTCAGCAGGTCTTTCATGAAACCCTTGGAGCCTTCAATCTGCGCTGCTGTAGCGCTTGGGCCAAAGGCTTTGATGCCCTTTGCACGTAGCGCATCCACCAAGCCTGCCACCAAGGGGCCTTCGGGTCCGACGACAACAAAGTCAATTTTTTGGGAGGCCGCGAACGAGACAATACCTGCGATGTCGTCGCTTGAAATGGGGACGCACGCGGCGACTTCGGCGATACCAGGATTACCGGGTGCGCAATAGAGTTTGTCGCACAAGGGCGAAGCAGCAATCGCCCAGCACAAGCTATGCTCTCGCCCACCGCCGCCTACCACCAAAATCCTCATCTTTACCCTCATTGCACGCCGTTTGCGCGCCGGTTTTAGCATAGCCCATCAATATTGCGAGAGCGGCTTGGTTATGGGCATTGCATGTGCCACATAAGAAGTATGCCGCATTTCATGACCCGCATTCTGCTCGCTGTTGTTTTGCTATACGCCGCACCGCTTTCGGCGCGCGATGAGACAGTTTTGCGTGTTGGTATCACCGCACTGCCGCCCAGTCAGTTTAACCCCTATGCCAATACCGGGTTACCTTATGTGTATGTTTGGAGTGCGGTGTTCGATGGGCTCACATTTATTGACGAAGCCGGTGTGGTTCAACCTTGGCTCGCGACCGCATGGCGCAATGTTGATCCGTTGACCTGGCAGTTTGATCTGCGCCGCGATGTAACTTTTTCAGATGGAACGCCGTTCAATGCCGCCGCCGTGGTGACCGTCACACAGCATCTGACAAGCCCCGCCGCAGCCCGCGACATTGTCGCCCGTATGATGTCATTTCTGGACAGTGCGCGCGCCATAGACGCCTACACGGTCGAGATCAAAACCAAAATTCCCACCCCGCTGTTGCCGAGGTTCTTAACGCAGTTCCATATTATTTCGCCCACGCAGTTAGCAGCGCTTGGCCTGGAAGGCTTTGCCCGCGCGCCAGTTGGTACGGGGCCGTTTGTTGTGGAACGTATCGCGCCAAATTCTGTTCAGCTTCGCGCACATCAAAAATCATGGCGCAAGCCAACCATCGACCGGCTGGAGTTCGTGGCCAATGCCGAAGCTTCGACGCGCAAATTAGCGCTGCTGTCGGGGCGACTTGATGTCGCAATGAATCTCGGCCCCGAAGAGACCGCAGCCATTGTTGAGGCGGGCGGACAGGAAGTGTTTTGGCGCGATGCTGCAGTTTGGTCGTATCAATTTAGGGGTTCGGTAAACAACCCGTTTGGGATTGCGCCATTCAAAGATATTCGTGTGCGCGAGGCTTTAAATCTTGCGATTGATCGGAAGGCGATCATTGATGCGCTGCTGGCAGGCAAAACTGTGCCAACCAACCAACCGGCCCCCGCTGAAGCGTATGGCTATAACTCTGAGCTTTCGCCGATCCCGTATGATCCGACCCGTGCCAAAAAACTGCTGACTGAGGCAGGCTACGCCAATGGCTTTTCATTTGTGATGGAATCGACCGTTGGCTCTGGTCCAGCTGATGCAGCACTTCATCAGGTCGTTGCTCAATACCTTGCTGCCATTGGGGTGAAAATGGTGATCAGACCGATTTCTACCAACCAATTGATCCGCAATGTCGTTGAGGGCGGATGGTCAGGTGACGCTTTTGGATTATTCTATAATCTTGAGCCAACGGCTGATGTGTTGCGTGCGCTCGATACCCATTCATGCTTGTGGCATCATGCGTGGTATTGCAATCCGGCGACAACTCCATTAATTCAATCGGCTCATCAAGAGTTTGATCTGGCCCGCGGGCTGGCGTTGCGGCGGCAGGTCATGGCAGCCTACCGAAACGACTGGGCGGCAATCTTTATGCATCAAGCGGTACGCTATGCAGGGCTCAGCGCCAAGGCCTCGGACTTTAAAGTCGTCAACAACTTTATCTTGTTCGATCAAATTCGCCTAACGCCGTAGTGAGGGCCGATGCGCAAAGGCTATGTTGATTGCAAAGACGGTCAACTTCACTATTGGACCGCAGGCCAAGGCCCAGTGTTGGTGTGTCTGCATCAAGCCTCGCAAGATTCAACCGAATACCGCGCTTTGATTCCGGCACTTGCAGCGCATCATACGTTGGTGGTGTTTGATCTGCCGGGGCATGGCGAGTCCTTCGACCCGCCAGACGAGTATGACGTTCCCGATTATTCCAACGCGCTGATCGAAGCCCTTCGCGCGTTGGCTTTAGACCGGGTGGCGGTATTGGGTCATCACAGTGGGGCTGTTTTCTCGCTCGATATGGCCGCGCGCTTTCCTGAGCGTATCAGTAAAATGATCCTGTCAGGTATCAGTTGGCGCTCGGCTGAGAATACCAAAGCGCTGGTGGAAAGCCGCACCAAGCGCAATCTTCCTGTCACCCCAGACGGCGCATTCATCAGCACGATGTGGGCAACCTATGCATCGTTAGTAGCCGAGGGCATGACGTTGCAAACGGTACTGGAGCCTTTTCTAGTCAACCAGTCCATGCGGCTGCGCCCTTTTGATGCCCATCACGCCGTGCTGGCCTGGGATAAAATGCCTGCCGTTCGTGCGGTCAAATGCCCGGTCTTAGTGTTGCAGGGCGAGCGCGATACTTTTGTCACCGGCCAAGAAAAGCTGATGGAATTGCTACCTCTCGCGCGGCGCCAGACGATACCGGGCGCCGGGGCGTTTACATTCCGCGATCGGCCAGCCGAAGCAGCCCTCATCATCAAAGAGTTTCTCGCCGCGCTCTATCCGGTTGTGGCATAAATGAGCCATGAGTGAATCTGCTGCCGAACCGGTTCATAATTTACCTGCCTTCACCGTCAGCGAGCTCTCAGCGTCGCTGAAAC
>JANLSL010000376.1:0-5886 GCA_031362385.1 Alphaproteobacteria bacterium
GGAAGGGGTTCGCGTTTGGACTCTTTCCAGCGATCAAAATGCCCCGCACCACCGCGATGTTTTAACCAACGCATTATGGTCGTATCGTGGTTCAGCACCTGCATGCGGTAAATGCCGAGGTTATAGCCGTCGCGCTTATCACCACCTGGTCCTTGCGTCACCACCAGCGGCCAGGTGATCAGCGGTGCGGGCTCGCCGGGCCAGCAGCCTTGAATAGGTAGCTTGGCTAAATCAATATCACTCCCCGTCAGCACAACTTCTTGGCACGGTGCCGATGAAACTGTCTTCGGCGTCATGGCCATGACGGTTTTGAGAAGCGGCAACATCTCAAGCGCTTCGCGCCAGCCGCCGGGCGGTTCGGGTTGTTTTAAGAACGCCAGTGTCTCGCCCACTTCGCGCAATTGATGCGGCTCGCGGTCCATGCCCCAGGCGACGCGTTCGACCGTGCCAAATAAATTGACCAACACTGGCATGCCGCTGGGTTGGCCATTTGCCCCGATCACGTTCTCAAAAAGGATCGCAGGCCCGCCCTCAGCCAAGACTCGAGTCTGGATTTCGGTCATTTCGAGGTGACTGGAGACAGGTGTTTGCACCCGCACCAGGCGATTTTCACGCTCGAGCCGTGTCATGAAGTCGCGCAAAGAACGGTAGGGCATGGGGCGGCGGCGGGCCTGGGGATAAGGGGAAATCAGCGCGATTTTTCCGATACTTAAGGACCCTAAGCCGGATCCGTCAAGAAATGCGCAGTCGTCGGGTTTTCCCGCCTCATCAACCATTGAGAGAAGAAAAACCACCCGGTCCCTTGTTTGTGTCAGCGCATCGCCCTAAAATGAACCATAAAGGCAATCTGAAATATTTCTTTAACACTCTGAGTTTAAATACAAATCGCCCTCAAAAAGTGACACTGGTTTTGGCTCACAACAGCACCCAGAGAAAATCACAGGCAGGGCATCGGAAGAGAGCGCACGGGGCTCGGATCAACCTTCGGCCCGGCGCAGCGTAAAGAATAAGGTGGCGAACGATGGCTGACGGTGGAGCGAATCTCGGGGCAAGCGCTGATGGTCCGCGCGATAGCATGTCGGGCCTAGAGCGACTGATAGATATTGGCTTGGCCCTCTCAGCCGAGCGTAATCACGACCGCCTGACCGAGCGTATTTTGCTGGAAGCCATCGACATCGCCAAAGCAGATGGCGGCACACTTTATCTGCGCAATGAAGACGACACGCTAAAATTTATCAATGTCCGCAACGGCACTTTGAAAATCGCCATGGGCGGCACCACGGGCGTGCCCATCAATTTTCCACCGCTGAAAATGTACAACCTGGAAACCAAGCAGCCCAACCATAACAACGTGGCCACCTATGTGGCGTTGACCGGCAAGACCATCAATATCGAAGATGCCTATACCGCTGAAGGATTCGATTTTTCGGGGACCAAGAAATTCGACCAAGGCACTGGCTATCGTTCGAAATCATTTTTAACCATCGCGCTGAAAAACTATACCGAGACCGTCATCGGCGTCCTGCAATTGATCAATGCCACCGATGGCAAGGGCGGCGTGATTCCATTCTCGGCCGATGTGCAACGCATGGTTGGCGCGCTGGCCAGTCAGGCCGCCGTCGCTATCGACAATCAGCAACTCATCGAGGCCCAGAAGGCCCTGATGGATAGTTTGATCAAAGTCATGGCCCACGCCATCGACGCCAAATCGCCCTACACCGGCGGCCATTGTCAACGTGTGCCAGAACTCACGAAAATGCTGGCGCATAAGGCCATCGAGTCAGATGCCCCCGCGTTTGCGAATTTCGAGCTCAGTGAAGCTGATTGGTATGAGCTGCATGTGGCGGCGTGGTTGCACGACATTGGTAAGGTGACGACACCTGAGTTTGTGGTTGATAAAGCCACCAAACTTCAAACTATTTACGACCGCATTCACGAAGTGCGGATGCGGTTTGAAGTCTTGCGGCGCGATGCTGAGATCAAAATGCTCAAGGCGATTGCCAAAGGTAAAAGTGCGCGCGTTGAGCGCAAAAAATTCAAGGAACGCTGCGTTGAGTTGGACGAGCAGTGGAAGTTCATTGCCGAGGCCAACATTGGCGGCGAATTCATGTCCAAAGAAAAACAAGATAAGGTCAAAGAAATCTCAGCACAGCAGTGGTATCGCTACTATGATCGGAAACTTGGATTGGCCTGGGCTGAGTCTAAACTGTTTGAGAAAGCCCCGCCGCAAGCCGAAGGTTTCGAGAGCCTGCTGGCCGATCTGCCTGAGCACAGCCAAGGCGAGTATAACTTGGGCGAGGTGCTGAATATGTGTATCGCGCGCGGCACCCTGAATGATGATGAGCGCCGCAAGATCAACGATCACATTGTGCTCACCATCGACATGCTTAAAGAACTGCCATTCCCCAAAAATATGCGCCGTGTGCCCGAATATGCGGGCGGGCATCATGAGAAGATGGACGGCACGGGCTATCCGAATAAATTGCGCGGTGAGCAGATGTCATTGCCGGCGCGCATTATGGCCATCGCTGATATCTTCGAAGCACTCACTGCGGCTGACCGGCCTTATAAGAAAGCCAAGACCTTGTCTGAAAGCGTGAAGATTTTGTACTTCATGAAGAAAGACAAGCACGTTGACGCTGATTTGTTTGAGCTGTTCCTGACCTCTGGCGCGTACAAAGATTACGCCGAGCAATTCTTACGGCCCGAACAGGTCGATGTTGTCAACATCGAGCCATATCTCGACAGCAAGAAAACGCCGCCCGCCCCGCCGCCGTCGCAGCCCCACGCTCAAGCTGCCGAGTAAGGCAGCACCCGCCATTCATTTTCAAGAATGGCCATGGTGCAGGCGTCCCACCACGCGCCATCAGGTGCCCGTTTGGTGTGGCGCTCGTTGCCTTCAATTTTGAAACCTGCGCGCTGATAGCAAGCGATGGCGCCAGCGTTGTGGGCAAATACCCGCAAGCCCACGCGGTGCAATTTGAGCTCATCAAAGCAAACCTGCAGCGCTGCTTGTACAAGATGCCCGCCGAGGCCTTGTCCGCGCGCGACGGGTGAAGTCAAAATACGGCCCAACATGGCGTTGGCATGGGTGTGGTCGATCGCTTTGATCTCAATATGGCCAATGCATTGCCCGCGCGCATTGAGCGCCTTGAACATGCGGTGTGGCCCGCGCGGTGTCATGGCTTTGATCTCGCATTCAAACTGGTCGCGGGTCAGGGGCCACCGCAACGTTGGCCCCGCCCATTGAAGCAGCAAGGCCTCGTCAGGAATCCACGACATCAGGCGATCAATATCGTCGGCGCTGAAGGGTGCGAGTGTGATCATATCTGGGCCACAACAAGTGCAATCATGATGAGCGTGCCGAAATCGCGGTTCGAGCGAAAGCGCGTCAGGCAGTTGCTTGAATCATTAATGTTGAGCGTGCTGACCTGCCACGTGGCGTGAAGGGCAGCGCTCGTCATCACCGCAAAAAACGGCAGCGTCCATTTTGCCGTGGGTACTGCAAGTATAAAAAGAATAATGGCCAACGCATAACATACGGCAATAAATGGTTTTGAACGCTGCCCTAACGCCAACGCTGATGATTTCACGCCGATGAGCGCGTCGTCTTCTCGGTCTTGGTGGGCATAGATCGTATCGTAGCCCAAGGTCCAGGCAATGCCGCCCACATAAAGCGCAAGTGCTGGCCAGCCCAATTCACCTTGAACTGCTGCCCATCCCAGCACCGCACCCCAGTTAAAGGTCAGTCCCAGCCACGCTTGCGGCCAATAGGTGATGCGCTTCATGAACGGGTAGGTGAAAACCAACAGCAATGAAGCCGCACCCATAAAAATCGCAAAGGCATTGAATTGCAACAAAATCACCAAGCCGATGACCAACTGCGCGATGAGAAAAAACCAAGCGTGCGCGAGTGTGACTTGCCCGCTGGGCAGCGGCCGCGTGGCGGTGCGCGAAACTTTGGCGTCAATCTCGCGGTCAATAATGTCGTTATATGTACAGCCAGCCCCGCGCATCACAATGGCGCCCAGGGCAAACAAAATAAAAAAATGCCACGCCGACGCACCCGCGCCAGCAAGCGTGAGCGCCCACCACCCCGGCCACAACAACAACCAGGTGCCGATTGGCCGATCAAGCCGCATCAGCCGCGCATAAGGGCGGGCTGGTGCAGGCAATACCCGATCAATCCAGCTTTCAGCAGAAATATCAGTATTTACAGTTTGGGCTTGGCTCATGGCTGGTTAAACTAAAGTTGGATCGTGTTCGCCTCAATGACGGACATATTACAAGGTTCTCACCCAGAAGCTCTCATGCCTGATATTCGCCTTTTTATCACTGACGCGCTTGAAGCCGGGCACAGCATTGCCCTTTCTGAGCCCCAAGCTCATTACGTAGCGCATGTGATGCGTTTAAAGGTCGGCGCTGAAGTAAGGGTCTTTAACGGGCAGCAGGGTGAATGGCGCGCCACCATTTCCGCGATCAGCAAGAAGGGCTGCACACTTCATCTGGGGGAGCTCACGCGACCACAAAAACCCGAGCCCGACCTTTGGCTCGCCTTCGCACCCATCAAACGTGCGCGGATTGATCTGGTGGTGGAAAAGGCCACCGAGTTAGGCGTGAGTGTTTTGTGGCCGGTTTTTACGCAGCATACCAATGCCGAACGAATCAATCTCGCGCGCCTCCGTGCCACCGCCATCGAAGCTGCCGAACAATGCGAGCGATTGACCGTGCCCGAGGTGCGTGAACCGACCGCTTTTGCACACGTGATGACACAGTGGCCGCAGAGCCGTCGCCTGTTTGTGCTGGATGAAACGGGTGCCGGCCAACCGATTGCCGTGGCTCTGAACGCATATGCATCCCAGCCATGCGGATTCTTGGTGGGCCCTGAGGGTGGATTCGCGCAAACCGAACTTGACGGGCTAGCTCAACTCACGTTTGTTAGTCGCATAAGCTTAGGCCCCCGCATCTTGCGGGCAGAAACGGCGGCTCTCGCGGCATTGGTCACCTGGCAATCGCTGATTGGCGATTGGCGTTGAATTCCGCTAGACCACTGGCGGAAGTGGCCTAGACACCCTAAGTGAGCAGTTCATGAGCGGTCGGGGCCAGTAGGTTGTTAATTTCGCATGACGTCTTTTCGTTCCAATAAATCAGAGCCTGTCACCTCGAAAGAGCAATTGATCGCGGTTTTGGCTGATGGGTCAAAGCCGAAAGAACAGTGGCGTCTGGGCACCGAACACGAGAAATTTGCCTATCACACGTCGGATTTTTCAGCTCTGCCTTACGGTGGACCAAATGGCATTGAAGCGTTTCTAAAAGGCCTGACGCGCTTTGGCTGGGACGGCGTTTATGAAGGCGACAACATCATTGCACTTTCCCAAAAAGGCAAAGGCAGCGTCTCGCTTGAGCCAGGTGGGCAGGTAGAGTTGTCGGGCGCACCGCTTGAGAGCGTGCATCAAACCTGCACAGAAGTGACCGACCATTTAAAACAAGTCAAAACCGTCGGCGACGAGCTTGGCATTGGCATGTTGGGCCTGGGCTTCACTCCTAATTGGCGGCGCGAGGACATTCATTGGATGCCCAAGGGCCGTTACAAGATCATGCGCGAGTACATGCCCAAAGTCGGCACGTTGGGCATCGACATGATGATGCGCACCTGTACCGTTCAAGTGAATCTCGACTATAGCTCTGAATCCGACATGGTGAAAAAGTTGCGCGTCTCGCTGGCGTTGCAACCCATTGCCACCGCACTGTGGGCCAATTCCCCCTTTACCGAAGGCAAGCCCAATGGGTACCTCAGTTATCGCGGTAATATCTGGCGTGACACCGACCCCAACCGAACAGGCATGATCCCATTTGCGTTTGAGGATGGCATGGGTTTTGAGCGTT
>JANLSL010000408.1:0-2377 GCA_031362385.1 Alphaproteobacteria bacterium
TTGCGCGAAACCAGTGGCGGTGCTGCTGGCCCAGCGTATTGCCCTGCCGGTATTCAGCGCGCGAGGGGTCGGCGGGAATGTCGTCGAGCATGATTTTGTGCAAGGCCGCCAGCAGCTTGACGTTTGCATTTGTGCGCGCGGCCTTAGGGCCAGCGCGCCGTGCCCGTTCGGCAGCCGCAGCAAGATTTTTCAACTGTCCGAGCAACGCCGGGTGAAACAGCAGCGTCCAGCCCTGCACAATCATCGGCGCAGCGTGATGTTAGAGAGCAACGTCGCCCTCAAGCAGCGCATTCAGATCAAGCGGGCCTGCTTCTTTGCGCGCACGGCGCAACGCGGCAAGTGTCGCCTTGGGCAAGTCTTTTGCGCCGCGCCCGGGGGCCATGTCGCGCGCGAGCATATCTAAAAACGCCGACAAGGCAGGGTCGGCCTGGCCGGCCTCGGGGTTGTGAACCGTCACCCGACCGCTTTCGATGCGGAAGGCAATTTTGCCGCCGTAACCTAAGCCCAATGTTTGGCGCACAGACTTGGGCACCGTCGTCTGCCCCTTGGCGGTGATGGTGCTGCTTTCTTCGATGGCTGCACTTTTTCGTTTGGCTAAGGTCATGTTCGTTTGGCTAAGGTTATGCCCCTAAAGTAAGGAGTATTCCTTACATCGTCAAGCCCCTACCCCGTTGCGGCCTGGCGGGCGTTATCGAGGGTCGCGGCCTCGGCGCCATCTTCAGGCTTCACGAAAACTGAGTCTGCGGTGTAACGCGCAATCACAGCTTTGAGCTGGGCAAACTTTTCGTACGGGTTGACCACCGGGTCATCGGCCCACAAATTATTGGGTAGGCCGCGCCCGGAATTATACGCACCCTGGTACACCACAGAATCATCCCACAGCGTCAGGTTTGATTGCACATTCGTCCGCGCGTGGCGCAGGGCTTTCAGATCAATCGAGCCTTGCAACGGCAGCGAACCCGGGCCATCGGCAACCACTTGAAGTGTGCCATCAAAATTCACAACCTTCGAAAAACCACGATTCATGAACGTCAGCTGCGGGCCGCCGCGCGCACTATATTCACCGCCATGGCCTGCGGTAACGACATAGGCGGTGTTCTCAAACGCGCGTGTGTGACGGCCTAAATCCCACCCCCGGCGGCGCATGTTATGTGGTTCCGAGGTGGGATGAATAATTACCTCGGCCCCCTTGGCCGCAAGTCCGCGCGCGGTTTCAGGGAAGTTCATATCGAAACAAATTTTGGTGCCCAAACGGCCGATGGGTGTATCGACCACGGGCATCAGGTAATCAGTGCCGTATCTGTCGACGTACTGGTCATACACGCTGCCCGGCGTGGTATCTGGCAACATGCCAAACACATCGGCGCAATGAATTTTGCGGTACAGGTGAATGAGCTTGCCATTGTCGTCGAAAATAAACGCGGAATTGAAAAAGCGCCCCGGCCATTTCGGATCAAATTCGAACACGCCGCCCGCCACATATGCTTTTGTGTCTTGCGCAAATTTTGCAAGCTTGTCGGCCTCAGGCCCGGGGAATGAAATGCCAATCAGGTGCGCCAAGTGCGACGAGCGGCTGCCCAAAGGGCTGGCCGCGCCGGTGAGAAAGAATTCAGGGAACACGACCAACCGCACCGCCGGCGAGCGCGCCACCCACCCCACCACATCAATCGCGGCATCAAGGTTGCGCATGCGGTTTTCAAGCAATTGTTCAGGCTTGCTTGAGCCCACCGATACGCATTGGCAAAGGGCAACGTCGTAACGGTCTTGTTGATCGGTATGAACCCCAGGCTTTGCTTGAGCCGCCAGCAGGCGTTTTGATTCTGCTTTCCAGCCATCGCGGGTGGTGGGCGACGGGCGTATTTTGCCCGCCTTTAATTTATAACCAGGGCCATACAGCGGCATGCGCACAATGGCTGGGAAATTGCCCATCGGCTCTTGGCGACGACGGCGCAAAGTTTGAATATCAAGCTCGGCCGTAAAAAATGACTCATCCCCGGCGGCAGCGACTTTGGTTCCCCACCATTCTGCCACCATCGACGCCGGTGGAAGTTTCACCGCCACTGTATCATGCATCAGTGATGTCGCTGAGGCGACGGCGACATAGCACATGTTTTCATAAGCGCGCGCTTGGCGGGCGACCATGCGCGCTTCAAAATTTTGGTCACGGCGTTCGCGCGATGGATTGAGAATAATTTCTGCACCCGCCGTTACAGCGGCCCGCACTACTTGCGGATAAAGAATATCCTCGCCGCATAAGATACTAATTTGGCCCAAGGGGGTGCGCGCAATCATGGGCTGATAGGGCGCATACAGATCGCACTGCGTATCAGTGAACCCTTCCACGAGGTCGGGCATGATCTTGGCCGCGCGCGCAACA
>JANLSL010000411.1:0-6656 GCA_031362385.1 Alphaproteobacteria bacterium
CCTGGGGTAAGATTTTTCATCCCGCGAAATGGATCATGCGTTAAATTTCATCTGCGGGCCGTGAGCGCAGCCACGCCACAGTGCGCGCTAAGCCATCACTAAACGACGTGCGCGGTTCCCACCCCAGATCGGCTTTTGCACGCGCGATGGACAGCACGTTACGCGGGACGTCAAACCCGCGCGCGGGGGCGTAGTTGCGTTTGCTTTTCATGCCCGTGGCGCGTTCAATATCGTCGAGCACTTGGTTCAGCGTAACCCCCACGCCCGATCCAATGTTAAAGAGGCGCTCTGATCCGTGGTGGCGGCCTGCCGCCAATAACGCCTGCGTGACATCGCCAATGTAGACGTAATCGCGCACGGTTGAGCCATCGCCCCAGATATCAACAATTTCCCCGCGCATTATTTTGCCCAAGAAAATCGCAATCGCCCCTTGCAAGGCACGTGTGCGCTGGCGTTCGCCGTAGGGGTTAGAAACTCGCAAAATGGTGTAATCCAATTTGTGCAGGTCAAAAAACAGGTGGAGGTATTTTTCAATCGCAAGTTTGGAAATGCCATAGGAGCTAATCGGCTCGGTCGAATGAGTTTCCTCGACTGGCACGACGCGAGGGACCCCATAAACGGTGCCACCCGACGACACGAACACAACCTTTTTTACGCCCAGGCGCACAGCATGATTGAGCAAGCGCAATGTGCCCATCACGTTGGTCTCAACGTCGAACACCGGATCAGCATTTGACGATTTGGGCAGGGTGGTGGAGACAAGGTGATAACAAATGTCGCACCCCACCAAGGCTTGGGCCACATCGCCCTCGCTGGCAAAGTCGCCGTCAATCCACTCTGCTTTTGAAATTGTCGCCGGTTCGCTGAGGGGCGCTAAATTGGGCCGATCAAGAACGCGCACCTGATGCCCAGCACCGACCAAGGCATCGACCAGGTGCGAGCCGATGAATCCCTTGCCGCCCAGGACCAGGCATTTTTGTGGTGCTATTGGCTTTGAGGTCATGGCCGTGAAAACACTTACTTGTATGGTTCGATGACCATACAACTACCATTCCTGTATCAAAAGCCCAACCCGTGAAACTAAGGTCTAAACTGTTCTCAGGCCGCGCAAAGCCTGGCTATACTCGGCCCTTGCTTTCAGGAAAGCCCCATGATGCGACGTCTGACGTACACGATCATTTTTAGTCCAGCATGACAGCCCAATATTTTAATCGTCGCGATCTCGACTTTTTGTTGTACGAAGTTTTTGACGTCGAGCGCTTGTGCGCTCAGCCACGTTACCAGGCCCATGATCGCCACATCTTTGATGCTATTCTTGATACGGCATCGGCCATTGCGATTGAACAATTCGCCCCCCACGCGGCCAAATCTGATGCTCATGAGCCGCGTTTCGAGGGTGGTTGTGTCCATTTGATTCCTGAAATCAAAATAGCCCTGAATAAATTTGTCGAAGCAGGTTTGATGGGCGCTACATTTGATGAAGCACTCGGGGGGTTGCAGCTGCCCATCGTGATTGGGCAATCAATCAGCGCCATGATGTACGCGGCGAACATTGGCACGGCGGGGTATCCGTTGCTGACATTGGGTGCCGCCAATTTGCTCGCGACCTTTGGCTCGGCGGAGCAAAAAAATAAATTCGTAAAACCGATGATCGAAGGCCGGTGGTTCGGCACCATGTGCTTGTCAGAGCCCCAGGCGGGCTCGTCACTTTCTGACATCACAACAAAGGCAACGCCCACACCAGCTGGCCATTACTTCATCACTGGCACCAAAATGTGGATCTCGGGGGGCGACCATGAGCTGACCGAGAATATTGTACATTTAGTGCTGGCAAAAATCCCAGGCGGGCCGCCGGGCGTGAAAGGAATCTCGTTATTCATTGTTCCAAAATTTCGCCTTAACACTGATGGCGGCGTGGGCACAAAAAATGGTGTTGTGCTGGCGGGGCTCAACCACAAAATGGGGTATCGCGGCACGGTTAATACTGTGCTCAATTTTGGTGAGCGCGACGCGTGCCATGGCTATTTAATCGGCGAGGCGCATCATGGCCTGGCTTATATGTTCCATATGATGAATGAGGCGCGTATTGGGGTGGGTCTGGGTGCGACCATGTGCGGCACCGCTGGCTACCTTGCCAGCTTGGACTACGCACGCGAACGCAAGCAGGGCCGCGCAGGAGACGCCAAAGACCCCACCGCACCACAAATACCAATTATTGAACACGCCGATATTCGCCGGTTGCTGTTGACCCAAAAAAGTTATGTCGAGGGTGCTCTTTGTTTGGAACTCTATTGCGCGACATTGGTCGATGAGCAACGCACTGCACCAGAGCCTGCGCGTGTGAAGGCTTTGGGTTTATTGCTTGATATTCTCACGCCGATTGCTAAATCATGGCCGTCTGAGTTTTGCCTAGAAGCTAATAAGCATGCCATCCAAATATTGGGTGGATATGGTTACACGCGAGATTTTCCCGTCGAGCGCCTGTACCGTGATAATCGTCTGAACGCGATTCACGAGGGAACCCATGGTATTCAAGCGCTTGATCTGCTCGGGCGCAAAGTCGTTATGGAGAATGGCGCAGCACTGAACGCGCTTGGCACTGAAATTTCGAACACAACGACGCAGGCGCATAAAATTGGTTCACTTGTGGAATATGCCGTTGCGCTCGATGCCGCCTGGGCGCGCACCACCGCGCTGACTTTAAAATTAATCGCCGCACGGGCCACGCATTCCAAAGCTGCTCTTGCCGATGCGACGGCTTATCTTGATATGTTTGGGCATATCATCATCGCGTGGATGTGGTTGTGCCAAGCCATTGTTGCAACACGTGCGCGCGGGCATGACGGTGCCTTCTATGATGGCAAGTTGGCCGCGTGCCGATTCTTCTTCCGGCGCGAGCTGCCCAAAACTGAGTTTCAGGCCAGCCTGTTGGCCAGCCTTGATGACACCGCCGTCACCCTGAATGAGGCTGGATTCGCCTAAGTTTCTGCAAAATCACCATGGTCGCGCCGCCCCGCGGACGGCTTACAAAGCCATTGGTGCCATCCGTTGCCGTGCCCCTCGAATAGCGCCATGCTGGGTTTATATTATATTCTGGGTTTTTTTGAGGGGCGGACATTATGTTTCCAAGGCAACACTTAGGGCTCATATCCGCAGCCGCGCTCATTTTCGCAAGCACGGCAGTGTTTGCGAAAGGCGATGTGGAGCGCGGTCGCGCCATCGCCATTGAGTGCTTTGCCTGTCACGGCAAAGACGGCAATGCCCCATCACCAGTGAATCCTAAAATTGGTGGCCAGCACGAGCGGTATTTGGTCTTGGCGTTGAAGGAATACAAGAAAGGTGGGCGCAAAGAATCACTGATGCGTGGTGCGGTTTTGAAAATGACTGACCAAGAAATCGAAGATGTTGCCGCCTATTACGCATCACAAAAAGCATTCACCGAGATGGCCGCCGCTAAGCCCGGTGCGCCAGGTGCAAAACCAGCAGGGCCTGGTGGACCAGGTGGCCCCCCAGGCGGCCCAGGACCCGGTGCTTTCCGGGTTGATAAAGTTGAACGCAAGGCCACGTTCGTTGCACTCCTCGCCCAAGCGGTGGAAGCCAACAAACAAGCCAAGCCCCTCAAAGCAGATGCCTGCCCGAAGGTGGATCCAATTCTAGCGGGACAAGATTCAGACAACGATGGTCTGGCCGATGCTTAT
This sequence comes from Alphaproteobacteria bacterium, assembly GCA_031362385.1. Lineage (GTDB taxonomy): Bacteria > Pseudomonadota > Alphaproteobacteria > Rhodospirillales > Rhodospirillaceae. The sequence goes on from JANLSL010000411.1 coordinate 3,699, forward strand.
GACGCTGCACCCAATGATCCGAACGAATTTGTGCGCGATGTAAATGGTGACGCTCGATTTGAGATTTGTAGTATCCAACAGTTACAAGCCATCGTGACCTTGGGTGCGGGCAACGGGAAAAAGACGGGGTTGAGCGCTGATGATCGGCTTAAGCGCAGTTATGAATTGGGCGCTGATCTTGATGCCTCAAACATTCCAGGTTTTATGCCCATTGGCAGTTGCGGGCCCGATGACAACTGCATGATGGCGCGTGGCAAGTACGGTTACATGGGCGTGTTTGATGGCCGTAACCATGTGGTCCGCAATTTGAAAATATCATTGCCGGAGCGCAGCGGCGTTGGCCTGTTCGGTGTGTTGGGCGAAACCGGCATTGTGATGAACGTATCGGTCGACAACGCCAAGATCGAGGGTCGCTCAGGTACGGGCGCCGTGGTCGGGGCCAACATGGGTACAGTTTACAATGTGCGCGCTAAAGCCAGCATCAAAGCCGGGCTGGCGGTCGGTGGTGTGGTGGGTGGTAATTCAGGTTTGGTCGCACTCAGCGCGGCTGAAGGCGACATCACCGCACAGCAAGCCGCGGGCGGGTTGGTCGGCGACATGACGGGCGGTGTCTACCGTTCAACATCGAAAGTTGTGCTGACGGGCAATCGCGCACTTGGCGGTCTCGTGGGTCTCAGCACGTTCGGCATGATCTTCGACAGCACCTCTGCTGGTACGGTCACCGGCACCAGCGATCTGGGCGGTCTGGTCGGCATGAACACCGACGGGCTGGTTAGCAACAGTTCTTCGTCAAGCACTGTGACAGGTGAGACCAACAATATCGGCGGCTTGGTGGGGTTCAATTCCCTCAGCATGGTGCGCAATAGTTTCGCAACTGGTGCAGTATCGGGTGCAGATACAGTCGGTGGCTTGGTCGGACGCAACAATGGCGTGGTGCGGCGCAGCTATGCTGCGGCGAGCGTGAAAGGCGAAACCCACACCGGGCCGCTGGTGGGCATTACAGTCGAAGGCGAGGAAAAATCATCCTTTGCACCCGGCGCCAAGGATGATCTCAAGTCACTCGACGCCGAGAAATCAGGCTGGGCCCCCAAGGTCACCATGTCGCAAGACTATCTCGATTTTTACTGCGATAGTAATTTCAACGGCATGATCGACCCTAGCGAACGAAATGCTCAAAACACGGTTTGGAATTTTGAAAAGCCCGGCGCGCCATCACTGCGCTGCACTGCCAAACTTAATTAATATTTGATTCTATCAGGAGATAATAATGACCATCACACCTCGCTTTAATCGTCGCCATGCCATCAGTATTGCTGCTGCGACAGCTCTATTGTCTCCGCACTTGGCACAAGCTCAAGCGCGCGTGTCCAACGCAACACCATTTGCCAAAGGTGACATCATCGTGGCGGCCACGGTGATGGACAACCCTGATGATGACCACGCGGGCACCGGGCGTTACTTACAATACGATTCAAACCTCAATTTGAAGGGCACGCTGTGGATCAAGGCGACCAACCACAAGCTCAGCGGCTTAGCGTTTGGGCCTGACAAAACACTGTACGGATTTGCCCCATTGAATCACGCCGTGCTTGAGGTGGGCCCCGATGCCAAGGAACGCCCCTTGTTTAGTTTTGGTGATCGCGCCTTCAGTAATATCTCATTTGCCAAAGACGGCACATTTTTGTTGGGGGAACACTTGGTCGGCACCAAGACCGAATCAAAATATGTCTCAACAAAATTGCCATTGCTCAAGGGGCGCAATGTGGTCGGCGATGGTCATGTGTACCGCTACTCCAAAGATCGCAAGCTGATTGAAGAGTACGCCACCGCCGTGCATGGCGGAATAGAAGGGTATCACGCTGTCACGAGTCTTGTGTTGGCCGATAATGACACCCGCGCCATTTACATTTCAGAAACCGGCAACCGCATTTTGCAATATGATCTGAAGAACAAAAAACAGTTGCCCGACCTCGCAGAATTCAAAGATGATCCGCAAGTGCGCTTCCTGCTGTGGATGACACGTATGGACAAAGACACGCTGCTGGCCATTACCGGTGCTAGCATGGTCACCATCGATCAAAACACCGGCAAGGTGGTGCGTGAATTCAAGATGGGCACGTTTGGCTGGGCCGCGGCCACACCATCAGTTGATGGGCAGTTTATTCTCGTTGGCAATTTTATGGACGGCGATATTGCTAAAGTCAGCGTCAAAGACGGCAGCGTGGTGGCACGTGCCAATATCGGCGAGAAGCGTTCGCTCTCTGGCGTTGCTCAGTTTCCCGGCTAATCGTTAACACGGAGATCTCATATGTTTTTTAAGCTGATCAAGTGGTTTTTTCTCGTCGTTGTCGCGGTGGTTGTTATCGTCGTTGTCGCTGTTTTCGGCATCTTTCTGGCCGGCAATAATCAAGACGTTGTCGCCTATAAATTTAACGCGCCCGTTGCAAAAGATGCAACTGAACCTGACGATGGCATCCTCATTTTCGGAGCCTCGCGTAACACCGGGCTCGACGTGGCTGAAATTTTGGCTGCGCGCGGTGATAAAGTAACGGCAGTTGTGCGGCCTAACTCAGATACTGCGGCCCTCAAGAAACTTAATGTAACACTCGTGCCTGGTGATGCCATGGATATGGAATCAGTCCGGGCAGCGATGGCTGGCAAGAAGTATCGCGCCGTCCTGACAACCATTGCCTGCTTTAGTTGCGATCCTAAACCCGACTTTCTGGGGAACAAAAACATCTTCGACGCCGCCAAAGAAGCGGACCAAAAGCGCGTTATCCTGGTGACAACAATTGGCGCTGGCGACAGCTTTGAATCAGCACCGTTACCGGCGCGCCAATTCTTGAAAGACATGTTGCCGCTTAAAACTCAAGCCGAAGATCATTTGAAAACGCTGGGTCTCGATTACACGATCATTCGGCCCGGCGGCCTTAAAACTGCCAAACCCACCGGACGCGC